>JAOPUY010000428.1 GCA_025963265.1 Frankiales bacterium
GCCGATCATCTCGGCGGCCCGAATCAGCAGCGTGCCTTTCGGCACCGAGATCTCGATCCCGTCGATGGTGACGGTGACCAAGTCCTCGGCCGCGCTCGGCCCTTGCGAGGTCTTCTCCGGCGCGACGGTCATGCAGAGACTCCAGTGAGAGCAGGTGCGGTCTTATTCATCAGCGCCAGGTAGTCGTCGCGGAAGTATTGGATCGAGGACATGATGCAACCGGTCGCGCCGTCGCCCAGCGCGCAGAACGAGCGGCCGAGGATGTTGTCGCTCACGTCGAGCAGCGTGTCGAGGTCAGCCTCGGTGCCCTCGCCGTGCCAGATCCGCTCGAGGATCTGGGCCGTCCAGTAGTTGCCCTCCCGGCAGGGGGTGCACTTGCCGCAGGACTCGTGCTCGTAGAACTCGGTCCACTTCAACACGGCCTGAACCACGTTGTCGCCCTCGTCGAAGATCATCACCGCTGAGGTGCCGTTCATCGAACCGGCCTTGACCACCGAGTCGAAGTCCAGCGGCAGGTCGAGGTGCTCAGCCGTTAGCAGCGGGGTCGAGGAACCGCCGGGCGTCCAGAATTTCAGGTCCAGACCACGGCTCATACCGCCGGCCAGCTCGATCAGCTCACGCAGCGTCGTTCCCATCGGCGCCTCGTACTGGCCCGGGTTCTTGACCCGGCCGGACAGCGAGTAGATCGAGGTGCCGGGCGAGGCTTCCGGGCCCATTTCCTTGTGCCAGGCCGCGCCGCCCAGGACGATGTAGGGCACCGAGCACAGCGTTCCGACGTTGTTGACGACCGTGGGCACGTCGTAGAGCCCGTTGGTCGCCGGAAACGGCGGCTTGAGCCGGGGCTGACCCCGCTTGCCTTCGAGGGAGTCCAGCAGCGCTGTCTCCTCACCGCAGATGTAGGCGCCGGCGCCGCCGTGGACGGTGATGTCGAACCGGACGCCGGTGCCGAGCACATCCTCGCCCAGGAACCCCCGCGCGTAGGCCTCGTTCACGGCTTGCGTCACCCGGCGGATGGCGTGCACGGCCTCGCCGCGGATGTAGACGAAGGCGTGGTTGGCCCGTACCGCGTAACAGGCGATGATGATGCCCTCGATCATCGAGTGCGGGTCGTTCATCATCAGCGGCAGGTCGCGGCAGGTGCCCGGCTCGCCCTCGTCGGCGTTGACGACGACGTAGTGCGGCTTGCCGTCGTTCTGCGGGATGAACTGCCACTTCATGCCGGTCGGGAACCCAGCCCCGCCTCGGCCGCGCAGGTTCGACTCCCGTACCAACGCGATGAGGTCGTCCGGCGCCATCGTGACGGCCTTCTTCAACCCGTCATAGCCCTCGAGCGCCAGGTAGTTGTCGATCAGCCACGGCGCTTGGGTGCCGAATCTCTTGGTGAGGACCGGAGTCAACGGCATGGTTACTCGCCCTTCCCGGGGGTCTCGTCGTCCGCTTGGCCGGCCGGGTGGGCCGGGTCGCTGACGGCGGTGGTGAGCGGCGCGTCGTGCGCGCTAGTCGGCTGGCCGGTGGCCGCCTTGTCCTCGGCAGCTGGTGCGGCTGCTGCGGGCGTCGCGGTCGAGCTCTCGGCGCTGGCCGCTGGCTCGGCTGATGGATAGGCCGGAGCCCGTTCGCCCCGCTGTGCGGCCAACTTCACGCCGACTTCGGTCTGCGGGCCGGTGGCCTCGGCGTTGAGCGCCTCCGGGCGCTGGTCCACGAAACCGGCGATCTGCCGCGAGATCTCTTTAAAGCTGCACAGCGGCGCGCCGCGGGTCGGCAGCGGCCGACGCCCCTGGCGCAGCTCGCCGACCAGCTCGGTGGCCGAGGTCGTCGTCTGGTTGTCGAAGAACTCGTAGTTCACCGTCACCACCGGCGCGTAGTCGCACGCGGCCAGGCACTCGGCATGCTCCAGCGTGATCGAGCCGGCCTCCCCCGGGGTGCCGGCCGTCTCGTTCATGCCGACGCCCAACAATTCGGAGAGGGTCTTATAGATCTCATCGCCGCCGAGCACTCCGCACAAGGTGTTTGTGCATACGCTGACTAGGTATTCGCCGGTCGGCTTGCGCTTGTACATCGTGTAGAAGGTGGCCACCGCCGCGACTTGGGCCTTGGTGAGGTCCAGGACGTCGGCGCAAAAGGCGATGCCGTCGGCTGAGACGTAGCCCTGCTCGGACTGCACCAGGTGCAGCATCGGCAGCAGCGCCGAGCGCGACTGCCCGGCCGGGTAGCGCCCGATGATCTCCTGCGCGCTGGTCAGGACGTCAGCTCCGAAGACGCTCGGATCGCCCGGCCGCTCGATGTCAATGAGGCTCAAACGCGTGTTCGCCACTAGCGGTCACACCCACCCATCACGGGATCCAGCGAGGCGACCGACGCGATCACGTCGGCGACCTGTCCACCGATGGACATCGCGGCCGTCGCCTGCAAGTTGATGAAAGAGGGCTCGCGCAGGTGCACCCGGTACGGCCGAGTGCCGCCGTCGGAGACAACGTGGGCTCCCAGCTCGCCGCGGGGGCTCTCGACTGCGCAGTAGGCCTGGCCCGGCGGCACCCGGAAACCCTCGGTGACCAGCTTGAAGTGGTGAATGAGCGATTCCATCGAGGTGTTCATGATCTTGTTGACGTGCGCGGGCGAGTTGCCCATGCCGTCGGGCCCGATCGACAGCTGCGCTGGCCAAGCGATCTTCGGATCATCGACCACGACCCGGCCCGGCGTCTGCTCGATGCGCTCCAGGACCTGCGCGATGATCTTGAGGCTCTCGCGCATCTCGGCCACCTTGACCACGAAGCGACTCCAGCAATCACCGGCGTCGTCGGTCGGCACGTCGAAGTCGTAGGTCTCATAGCCGTAGTAGGGCTCGGTCTTGCGCATATCCCAAGGCAGCCCGGCCGCCCGCAACATCGGCCCAGTGAGGCCAAGGGCGAGGCAGCCCTCGACTCCGATCCAGCCGACGCCCTTGAGCCGGTTGACCCAGATCGCCTGACCACGCAGCAGCCGGTCGACGCCGTGGATCTCCTTGTCCATCTCCTTGAT
>JAOPUY010000440.1 GCA_025963265.1 Frankiales bacterium
TGTTCTCAACGCTTGCCAGCCGGGTTTGGTGTCCACTCCGGTCTGCGTAATAGGCGTGGTCTCGACGACGTGGGCCGCGGCGCGCGACACTTTTCCGTTCATCGAGGCTTTTCTGTCCATTGAGACACTCCTGCTCTCGCCCGGAACAAAACCTACGGTACCGTAACTTACGGTACCGTAGCTAGGGTCTCAGAGCAGCTCGAGCAGGAACGGCAACTCTTGGGTGGCGTACCAGGCCAGGTCGTGATCCTGGGCGTCGCCGACAGTCAGCTCGGCGTCCTCGTCGCCCAGGTCGGCCGCGTCGATCACCTCCACCGCCGCCTTGACGTGTGGCTCCGCCGCGGCGTTGTCGACGAACGCGGCGACCACGTCGTGCGTCGTCACCGGTGAAACGATCCGCACCACCGCGTCGTCGAGATCGGGTCGCAATGTGACGTCTGAGACATCGGCTACCAGCACCGCGCGCCGCGGCGGCAACGTGTGGTCCTCCGGCGCGTCCGCGGCGCCGGCCAGCAGCCGCAGCGACGCCATCGCCGCCTCCCGCAGCGCGACCTCGCCGAGCTCGTCGCCGTCACCCTCGGCGTAGGCCTCACGCAACTTCGGGGTCACCGCGAACGCGGTGCCGCTCACCGGTCGCAGCGAACCGTCGGTGACGAGCTGCCGCAGCATCGCAAGCGTGGCCGGGATGTAGATGCGCATCAGTGAACGGTTATCCAGCTTTCTCCGTGTGAGCCATCAACGTTGCCACATGATCGGTCACGTAGGTCGACAACTCGCGCGGCGGTCGCTGATAGTTTCCGCTGATCTCTCGACGTGACGGCAGTTTGACCTTCGGCCGCTGTACGTCGCGATAGTCGATGGTGGACAACAAATGCGCCATCATGTTCAGGCGGGCGTGCTTCTTGATATCCGACTCGACGACGTACCACGGGCTGCCGGGTGTGTCGGTGTGCACCATCATCTCGTCTTTGGCGCGGGAATAGTCTTCCCACCGAGCCAGCGACTCCACGTCCATCGGGCTCAATTTCCATTGCCGCACAGGGTCATTCAGCCGGCCTTTGAAACGACGCAGTTGTTCGTCGTCGGACACCGAGAACCAGTATTTGCGCAGGATGATTCCCTCTTCGATCAGCATCTGCTCGAAGATCGGGGTCTGCCGCAGAAACAGCGCGTGCTCTTGTGCCGTGCAGAACCCCATGACCTTCTCGACACCGGCACGGTTGTACCAGGACCGGTCGAAGAGGACGATCTCGCCCTTGGCGGGCAACTGCGCGATGTAACGCTGGTAATACCACTGCCCGCGTTCGCGATCGTTCGGAGCCGGCAACGCGGCAATCCGTACGACGCGCGGATTGAGATACTCGGTGATCCGCTTGATCGTCCCGCCTTTGCCGGCCCCGTCGCGGCCTTCGAAGATCACCACCAATCGCGCACCGGAGAACTTGAGCCACTCCTGCAGTTTCACGAATTCCGTTTGCAGCCGGAATATTTCGGCTTCGTAGACATCGTTGGGAATCTTCGCCGGCGAAGTCTTGAGATCTTTCGCGCCTGGCTTCTTGGCTTGCTTCGTTTTGGCTGAGGCGTCTTTCGCCGATCCGTTGCTGGTCATGCTACCGAATCGTAAGGCCCTGAGCTGCTTCTTTCTCGGCGAAGAGTGGCGCTATCGCGCGGCTTCCAGTAGCTCTTCGAGCGATTCGGCCAGCAAGCCCGGCAACATGTCGACGTCGCTCATCGCCTCCCGGTCGGCGTTGATGCCGTAATACAACATGCCGTTGTAGGAGGTCACACCGATGGCCAGCACCTGATTGTTCAGCAGTGGCGGCACCGCGTAGGTCTCGAGCAGCTTGGTACCCGCGACGTACATCTGCGCCTGCGTGCCCGGTGCGTTGGTGATCAACAGGTTGAACTGCCGCGACGACAAGCTCGTGGCGACTCGAGTTCCCATGGCGTGCAAGGTCGGCGGCGCAAAGCCGGACAGCGTCGCGATGGTGCGGGCATCGACCAGGCTGGCCGCGGTCGGATTGGTTTCGGTGGCGTGGGCGATCTGCGACAGCCGCACCACGGCGTTGCCCTCGCCGACCGGTAGGTCGACCAGAAACGGCGCGACCTGGCTGATGGCCTGGCCCCGGCTCGACGAGTCGATCGCTTCGTAGATCGGCAGCGGGGCCATCGCCCGTACCGTCGCGGTCGGCGAAGGCGGCTCGCCGCGAGACGACAGCCAGTTACGCAGCGCGCCGGTCACGACCGCCAGCACCACATCGTTGACGTCACAGCTGTACCGCGACCGGATGCTCCGGTAGTCGTCGAGTCGCCCGGACGCCACCGTGTAGCGCCGATTGCGCGACACGGTGGAGTTCAGCGGGCTGCGCGGAGCGGAGCCGCGCGCCAACGTCCGGGCGACGTCGAACATCCGGCGGCCGGTGTCCGCCAGTTGGCCGGAATTGGTCAGCAGATCGACGACCCCGCTGTGCACGGCCTTGAGCTGCGCCTGGGGACGGGTGGCCCAGTCGCCGATCGCGCCGAGCAGCAGCCGCGCTCTGCCTGGTTCGCGGCCGGGCACCCAGATGTCCTCCACAAACGGCGGCGGACGGCGGTTTCGGTCGGCGATGACGTGGCTGAGCGCGACCGCGCCCATGCCGTTGATCAGCGCCTGATGCGACTTCGTGTAGAGCGCCAGCCGGTTTTTGGCCAGGCCCTCCACCAGGTACATCTCCCAGAGCGGCCGGGTCCTGTCCAGCGGCCGTGCGGCCA
>JAOPUY010000446.1 GCA_025963265.1 Frankiales bacterium
GGCCCGCAGCGGCATGCACCCCGTCGCGGATCTCGTTGTGGTCGCCGATCGCGTCCAGCGTCTCCGCCTCGGGGTTCTCGCCTTTGCGCAGCAGCTGCGGGTAGAAGATCTGCTCCTCGGCGATCGCGTGGACATCCAGCCGTGCGGCGAGTGGATCCCAGACGCTGGACAGCGCTCCTACCGCGGGCGGCGAGCTCGCGCCGGCTTGGGACAGCAATCCGTCCAGCCGCGCGAACTGCTGCCGGAACCAGGTGTGATCGTTGAGGATCAGCGAGGTGATGTCGGCCATGCCTCCGACGGTAGCGGACGGCGGCGGCGACTGCGCAAACCCAGCACCACGCTGGCCAATCCGGCCGCGAGCAGCGAGCCCGCCAACACGCCGACCGTGACGTGCTCGTCGCGCGTGCTCCCCTCCCCGTAGGCCAGCTGGCCGACCAAGAGGGACACCGTGAAGCCGATGCCGCCGAGCAACGACAGCCCGAGCAACTCCGGTCCGCCAATGTCGGCGTCGAGCCGCGCCCCAGTGAAGCGGGCGACCAGCCAGGTGGTGCCGAAGATCCCGACCGCTTTGCCCAGCACCAGGCCGGCGATGATCCCCAAGGCGATGCGGTCGCTGAGCGAGTCGCCCAGGCCCGACCAGCCGCCGACGGCCACCCCCGCCGAGCAGAACGCGAAGATCGGCACCGCGACTCCGGCCGAGAGCGGGCGGATCGAGTGCTCGACCCGTTCGGCCATCCCGTCGGCCACTGGCACCGTGAAGGCGAGCAGCACCCCGGCGACCGTGGCGTGGATGCCGGAGGCGTGCACGAGGGTCCACGTGGCCAGGGCCAGCGGTGTCAGGAGCCACCAGGGTCGGATCCCCAGCTGGGCGAGCGTCCCGAAGGCGGCGAGCGGGATCAGCGCCAACGCCAACGGAATCGGGCTCAGGTCCTTGGTGAAGAACAGCGCGATGATCGTGATCGCGATCAGGTCGTCGACGACGGCGCGCGTCAGCAGGAAGGTCCGCAGCCCCGACGGCAGCCGCCCGCCGATCACCGCCAGCACCGCCAGCACCGCGAGGGCGAACGCGATGTCGGTGGCGCTCGGAATTGCCCAGCCCTTTAACGCCCCCGGCCCGGAGCCCAGGTTGATCAGCACGAAGGCGACCGCGGGGGCCACCATGCCGCCGACCGCGGCCAGCACCGGCAAGGCCGCCCGGCTCGGCGTGCTCAGGTCGCCAGCCACGAACTCGCGTTTGACCTCGAGCCCAGCCACGAAGAAGAAGATCGCCAACAGCCCGTCGCCGGCCCAGTGCGCGATCGACAGGTGAAGGTGCAGGGCCGACGGGCCGAAGGCCGTGTGCAGGAATCGCTCGTAGCCGGTCGGGTGGCCCGAGGACGGCCAGTTCGCCCAGATCAAGGCAGCGACGGCAGCGATCAGCAGCAGCACCCCGCCGACCGTTTCCGCTCGCAGCGTCTCAGCCAACCGCGCCATGTCGTCTCGGCGAGACCTTGGCGGACGCATTGGCTCAGGCTAGCGGGGTTTCGGGTGCGAGACTGGGGGCGTGCTGACGTTGCGCGCCTTGACGCTGGATGACTTGGGTCTCATCGCCACTTGGCTTGACCAGCCGCACGTCGCGCGCTGGTGGCTGGCCGGATCGACGATCTCCGACGAGCTGGCCGACCTGCGAGAGTCCGTCTTGGGCGAGCAGCCGACCTTCGCTCTGCTTGCCCTTGAGGATGGCCAGCCGGTGGGTTGGGGCCAGTGGTATCGGTGCGACGCCTACCCCGACCACGAGGCCGGGGTCGCGGCGCAGCCCGGTGATGTCGGCATCGACTACGCGCTGGGCGATCCGGCCGCCATCGGGCGCGGTCTGGGCACCGTGCTGGTGGCCGCGCTGGTCGGCGCCGCGCGGGCGAGCCACCCCCGGGCCGGGGTGGTCGCTGATCCCGATGCTGACAACTGGGCGAGCCGGCGCGTCCTGGAGAAGAACGGTTTCGCCTTGCTAGACCTGCGCAAAGTGCCGTCGGAGCCGATTGACTCGCCGATGGCCATCTACCGGCTGCCGCCCGACTTGTCGCCGACGACGACCGTCTCGGGATCGGTCTCGGCTCCGGCCAGGCTCAGGGCCTGATCAACCGGCGGCGGCTTGGGGATCAGCAGCGCCAGCCCAATGCCGACGACCGCCCCGGCCAGCCCGTTCAGCAGGGCGATCCTAAACGCGTTGTGCGACGGGAAGGTCTGTGCTCCGACCGTGACCGTCAGGGTCGCCAGCACGACGCCGACGACCGCGCTGGAGACCGAGGCGCCGACCGCCCGCGAGAGCGTGTTCAAGCCGTTGGCGGCGGCTGATTCGCCGACCGGCACCGCGGCCATGATCAGCACCGGCATCGCGGCGAAGGCCAGCCCGGTGCCCACTCCGTTGATGATCGAGACGATGATGACGTCCCAGATGTTGGTCAGGGTGAGCAGCCCGACGGTGAAACCCAGCGACAACGTGCACAGGCCCAGCGTCATCGCCACCCGGCCGCCGTAGCGGCGCACGATCCGCCCGGACACCGGCGACCAGAGGATCTGGACCAGGCCGGACGGGGCCAGGCACAACCCGGCGTGGATCATCGTCTGGCCGAGCCCGTAACCGGTCGAGCGCGGCGCCTCCAGCAATTGCGGCAGCACCAGCGAGGTCGCCAGCAGCGCGAACCCAGTCAGCACCGACGCGAGGTTGGTCAGGAGCACCGGCCGCCGCGAGGACACCCGGATGTCGACCAATGGTTTGGAACGAGTGCTCTCGTACTTGACCCAGGCGATCAGGATCAGCACGCCGGCCACGGCCAGGATGATCACGGAGTCGCTGCGCCAACCCCAGGTCTCCCCTTTGCTCACCACCAGCAGTAGAAAGAACAGACCGGTGCTCAGACCAGCGGCCCCGACGACGTCGAAGCGGCCCGGCGTTCGGATCTGCGACTCCGGGACCACCACGACGACGGCGATGAAGGCCAGTCCGCCGAGGACGGCGGTGCCCACGAAGATCCAGTGCCAGTCGAAGTTCTGCGCGACGATGGCCGAGACCGGCAGGCCGAGCGAGCTGCCGACGCCGAGGCTGGCGCTGATCAGCGCGACGGCCCCAGGCACCCGCTCCTTCGGCAGCTCCTCCCGCAGGATCGCGATCGACAGCGGCAGGATGCTCGAGGCGGCGCCTTGCAGTGAGCGGCCGAGGACGACCAGCCCGATCTGCGAGGTGCAGGCAATCAGAATCGAGCCGAAGGTGAGCAGGCCCATGCAGGCCAGCAGCACCCGCCGCTTGCCGTACATGTCGCCGAGCCGGCCGCTGATCGGCGTCGCGATCGCGGCGACCAACAGCGTGGAGGTGACGGCCCAAGACGCGTTGGAGGCCGAGGTGTGGAACAACTCCGGCAGTTGGCCGAGCAGCGGGACGAGGACGGTCTGCATGAGCGAGACCAGGATGGAGGAGAAGGCGAGGACGGCGACCAGGATCCGGGCCGCGGACGGTTCCAGGGGCGGCCGTATTCCCAACGCGGGCGGTGTAGACGCCGTCATCGGTCCCCTCTTCGCGTGCCGGTTCAGGCGGAAATGCCATTTCCGCCTGAACCTACCCCGAAGACCGCGACAAATACACGCTTGCTTTGGTCAGCCGGCGAGGGCCGGGATGACCTCGGCGGCGAACAGGTCGACGCTGGTGCGGTCATAGGCCGCGTCGGCGAAATAGGTGATGGCGTAGGTCATTCCACGCTGACGGGCCTCGGTGAGACGCTCCACGATCTGCTCCGGCGTGCCGACCAGCGGCCCGGTGGCCAGGTTGTTGTAGGTCGTCTCGAGTTGCTTGGCCGGGACCAGCGGCTCGTAGTGGGCGCGGATCCAGGCGAGCTTGTCGTGCACGTCCTTCTCGGTCGCGCCGATCACCACGTTGTAGTTGGCCGAGCGCACGATGGCGTCGAAGTCGGTGCCCACGTCCTGGCAGTGCGCGGCTAGGATCTCTGACTTGCGCTGCCAGGTCTCCGGGGTGGCGTCGAAGTTGGTGTACTGGGCGTATTTGGCCGCGATCCGCAGCGTCTTCTTCTCCCCGCCGCCGGCGATCCAGAGCGGGATGCCGCCGTCCTGCAGCGGCAGCGGGCGGGCGATCGCGCCGTCGACCTGGTAGTGCTTGCCGTCCAGGGTGGCCGTGCCGGTGCTCCAGAGCTGACGCATGATCTGCACGCCCTCGTCCAGCATGCCCAACCGCTCGCCGGCGCCGGGGAAGCCGTAGCCGTAGGCCCGCCACTCGTGCTCATACCAGCCGCCGCCGATACCCATCTCGACCCGGCCGCTGGAGATGACGTCGATGGTCGAGGCGACCTTGGCCAGGTAGGCCGGGTTGCGGTATCCCATGCAGGTGCACATCTGACCGAGGCGGACCCGGTCGGTGACCGCGGCGAAGGCCGACATCAAGGTCCAGGCCTCGTGGGTCGCCTCATCGGTCGGCACCGGCACGGTGTGGAAGTGGTCATAAACCCAGATCGACTCGAACGGCGCGGCGTCGGCGGCCTGGGCCAGCGAGCGCATCAACGCCCATTGCTCGGTCGGTTCGATGCCAGCCAGATCGAGTCGCCAGCCCTGCGGAATGAAGAGTCCAAATCTCATGTGCGCAGCGTATCGAGCTAGGCAATAGGCACTCGGGCGTACAAGATCAGCGCGGGCCCACACCGCGACCACGTCGCCGCCGCCCTGATTGAGTCCCCGTCCTATCGAAAGGCTGCCATGACACTGGAGAGATGGGAGCGCCGCTCTGAGGCTCCGTTGGCCGGCGCG
>JAOPUY010000486.1 GCA_025963265.1 Frankiales bacterium
CACAGGTTGTTGGTGTTGAAGTAGCGGTGCCGCTCGATGTCGGAGAAGGCCTCGAGGTCGCTCGATTGGACCTGGGCCAACTCGCGCAGCAGCAGCGAGCCGTCGGCGGCCAGCGCCAAGTGGCCACCCTTGCGGTCGGCGGGCGTCCGGTCGGCCGCCTCGAGGGCGAAGGGGGCGCCGCTCTCGGCGAACCATTGCAGCAGCCGCGGGTCGAGGGTCGCGCCGAGGTTGTCGGAGTTGGACACGAACGCGAAGCGGTAACCGGCGGCCAGCAGCGCGTCGAGCATCCCGCTGGTGATCAGCGCCGGGTAGAGGTCGCCGTGTCCCGGGGGCGCCCATTCCAGCCCGGGGTCGACCGGATGCGAGACCGGCTCAAGGGTGTCGGCCACCAGCTTCGGCACCTTGTTTTGCAGAAAGTCGCGCGGCACGTCCTGGGCTAACCCGGGGTAGCGATCGAGCACCGCGAGGGATTCGGCCTGCGTGGCAAAGGAGTTCATCAGGACCAAGGGCAGCCGGGCCCCGGTGTCGGCTCGTAGTCCCAGCATCTGGCGGGCGATGACGTCTAAGAAGGTCAGGCCGTTCTTAACCGGCAACAGGGATTTCGGTCCCGCGAGCCCCATCCCGGTGCCCAAGCCGCCGTTGAGCTTGATCACCACCGCCTGCCCCAACAGGTCGGCGACCGCCTCGGCCGCGACCGGCGGCCGGGCCTCGACGTCGGGCAATGACGGCACCGGCGTCAGATCGGCCTCGGCCAAGACGCCCTGCTCGCCGGCTCGGACGCGGCTTAGCTGGTCCAGAAAGGTGGCGACCGCCGCGTCCCCGGCGCCAGCGTCCCGCAGTTTCCGCTCGGCCGCCACGGCCGGCTCGGTGCGCGGCTCGGACCCGGTGCCGGCCGGTGGCCGGCCCGACGGGCCTTGCGCCGTGTGCGTCATGCCTAAGAACCTATCTCAGCTTGGTTACAGAAAGTGACGAGTCAAATGTCAGCCCGTTGAATTTCTACCCCAGCTGAACGCGCCGATCGATGGCCCCGCCGTCCGGACCGCCGTCCAGTTCCGCAGTCAGGACATCGGGTGCACGATGACCGAGTCGCTGAGCACCGAGCCGGAGGCGTCGGAGACGGTCAGCCGATAGCGGTACTGGGTGTCGGGCAACAGGTCGGTGTCGGTGAATTGCATGGCCGGGCGATTCCAGAACTGCGAGGTGCCGGTCGTCGTGTAGACGGTCTTGGCCTGAGTGGAGCCGCCGTCGTACCGGCTGATCGTGTAGGTGAAGGTCTCGGAGTCGCGGGCCCAGTCGGCGAGCCAGTTGAGCTTGGTCGAGACGGCGCCGTTGGCGTCCACCGTGTAGGTCGCGGTCGGGGCGAGCTCGCGGCCCGAGATCATCGGCAACTGCGGCTTGGCTTGACCGGCGGCGATCGCTTTGTTGGAGACCGCCTTCAACGAGAACCGGGTCAAGCCCTGCTGCGGCACGCCGTTGACATCGAGGAACTCGCCGGCCAGCGCCAGGTAGGAGCCCGTTCCGACGACGCTCCAGGCGGCCTGGCCCTGCCCGGTGTACTTGCCCGGAGTGAGGTCGGGGAACCAATTCATCAGGGACGGGCTGGGGGTGCCGCCGAAGTTGGCGTAGCCCACGGCCTTGTTGGTGGCCAGGTGTCCGGTGGCCGTCTTGGTGAAGGCCAGCGCGCGGTGGAAGACGGTCGCGTCCTGCGGGTATCCGCCCACCCGGGCGCAGTCGTGGGCGTGGCCGACGACGTAGACCGCCGAGGCTCCGGGGTAGGCGGAGTAGGTGTCGCCGTGGCAGTCCTCGATCCAGTTGATCGCGCCGGTGTTCTGGTTGGCCGAGAACATGCCTTCCAGGTTGCGCACGGTCGCGTGGTAGACGTAGCCGGTGCCGTAGATCGAGGTCCCGTCGGTGGTCAGGCTGGTGATGCCCGAGTACTTGCTGCCCAACTTGACGACGTTGGCGACCGCGAAGGGCAGCTTGCCGCCCGTGCTCAGCGTCACCGCGGCCAGGCCCGAGGCGGACAGGTGGTTGATCTGGGTGAACGCGCCGCCCACGATGAGCTTGGTGTGGTTGGGCGTGACCAGCAGGGCCCGGACCTCGCCGTTGGCCTCCGGCGCGAACCGGGTCAGGACGGCGGTGTCGCGACCGAGCAGGGCCAGCCGGTAGCGCTTGGCTCGGTTGACCTCGGTGAACGCCCCGCCGATGTAGACGGCGGTGTTCGTCGCCGCCAACGCTTCCACGCTGCCGTTGACCGTCGGGTGGAAGTTGGGGACGACCTTGCCGGTGGTGGTCAGGAACTCGGCCACGTGCTGATGGGAGGCCCCGCTGACGGTGGTGAAGTCGCCGCCCACGTAGAGCCGCGTGCCGTCGGGCGAGACGGCCAGCGCGCGAACCTGACCGTTGAGAACCGGGGCGAAGGTGGTCAGCACGCCGGTCAGCAGGTTGTAGGACAGCAGGTTGTACCGGCGGACCCGGCCCTTGCCGGCCGGCTGGCCAGCCGCGCGAGCGTAGGTGAACGAGCCGCCGACGTAGACGGTGTTGCGAACGATGACCTGGGTCCAGGCGACGCCGTCGATCTGGGCGGTCGGCAGGGCGACCGGGGTGACGATGGCCGCGCTCGGCTGCGCGATCGGGCCGGGCGTGAGGGGCAGGGCGGACGCCGACGGCGCGCTGAACAGGCTGGCCGCAATCGCGAGCGGAAGGGCCAGGGCGAGTAGCACCCGGGACCGCGCCGCTCGCCGTCCGAGCCGGACGCGGCTCATCACTGTGCCCCTTGGGCCGGCGCAAAGCCGTCGAACATCATGGCGATTCCCCCGAATCATCCCCACATATTGCTCAGCCGGCCGACGGGCCGACGAGCAATCTCACGCAGACTGTACATCGCACTTATGGGGCCGCCGCAAGCGATTAGCAACACGAATTTAATATTCGCCCTCAGCACCGCATCGAAGCTGGTTTCGAATCGGGGCTCGATGTCGACTTGGCGGCCGGGTCCGAAGCCGATTTGGCGCCGGAGGACGGCCCGCTCGGGCCCGCGCTGCGCAGACCGAGGTCGGTGAGCGTGCTCCGCAGCGCGTTCACGTCCGCCGACTGCTGATCGATTCGATAGTTTCCGGTCGCGCCGGTCGTCTGGGGCGAGGTGTTGAAGTACACGAAGCCGGTGATCTCGGAATTGGCCTTGATGAAGCCGCCCAGATCTCGCAGCCAGCTGACCTTGTTCGAGCCGTCGCTGCCGATCTCCGACAGCACCACGGGCTTGTCGCTGAGCCCGGTGAGGGCCGACAAGGTCGGGCAGTAGGTGTCGACGACGGAGGCGCCGTGGCTGTAGCCAGTCAGCCCGAGGTAGTCGACATAGGCGTCACCCGGGTACAGCGAGGCCAGCGACGGAGCGCCGGGGCCCACTCCGCTGACGATGTTCGGCGACCAGACCCATTTCACCAGGTCTCCGGCGATCGGGGCCAGCAGGTCGTGCACGTGCCGCCAGGCCTGCTGGTACTCCGCCGGGCTGTTGCCGTTGACCGCCGCCGCCCACGGGTACCAGGAGCCGTTCATCTCGTGGGCGAAGCGGAGGTAGACGGTCCGATGCAGGGCGCCCAGCTGACGGGCCAGGGTGGTCAGGGCGGCGTCGTGCGAGCCGTCGATGATCGAGGCCAGGGAGTACTGGGGCTGGCCGCTGACCTTCGACTTGCCGTCCCACACGCTGGTGCGCGACCACGGCTCCAGCGTGATGAAGGGCGTCATGGCCGGCGGGATGGCGCCGAGCACCTGGCTCACCGACCGCGAGTCCAACTTCAGGAAGACCGACGTCACGGTCGGCGTCGTCCCAAGCTTGGCCGCCAGCGCGGTGACCGCCTGGGGATCGGCATTGGGCACGTCGATTCCGAAGAACGGGCGGTGCGACGGCAGCCGGGTCACGGCGTCCCCTCCGATCAACACGATGACGAGAGCCAGGAAAGCCAGTGCGACCTGCCACCGCGGGCGGCCGCCGAACGCCGCTCCGAACCGTGGCGACCGTGGCCCCGGACCGACCGGGCCGGGCGCGAGCGGGCCGGGATCGGACGTGGATCGACGGCCGGGCAGGGCGGGATCGGCGGGCAGCGTGCGCAGCCCACCGTCGCCCCCTCGGACGCTCGCGCCGTCCAGGCTCAGCACCATCGAATCACGTGTCGCGCCCGATCCCGTGGTATTGCCAGCCGGCCGCCTGCCAGTGGGCTCGATCCAGGCAGCCGCGGGCGTCGACGACCACCGGCCGCGCGACGACGGCCCGCAAGGCCGCCGGGTCCGCCGTCGTGAATTCCGACCACTCGGTGAGCACCAAGAGCACGTCGGCGCCCTCGGCGGCCTCGTTCATCGACGTCGCGTAGTGCAGCGTGGGGAAGTTCTTGCGGGCCGCGTCGCCCGCCTCCGGGTCGAACAGCATCACCTGAGCCCCGCGCAGGTGCAGTCCGGCGGCGACATTCAGCGCGGGCGAGTCTCGGACGTCGTCGGTGAGCGGCTTGAACGCCGCGCCGAGGACGCCGATCCGGCGATTGAGGACGGAGCCGCCGCAGGCCGCCAACGCCTGGTCGATGACCCGCTGACGCTGCCACATGTTGATCTCATCGACGTTCTGCAACAACGACACGGCCCAGTTGGCGTCGAGCTCCTTGGCCCGGTGCATCAGCGCCCGGATGTCCTTAGGCAGGCAGCCGCCGCCAAAGCCCAGTCCGGCGTTGAGGAATTGCCGGCCGATGCGAACGTCGTGACCGAGCGCGTCGGCCAGGACGCTGACGTCGGCCCCAGCGGCGTCGCAGACTTGGGCGATGGCGTTGATGAAGGAGATCTTGGTGGCCAGGAAAGCGTTCGCGCTGACCTTGACCAACTCCGCGGTGGGCAGGTCGCAGGTCACCATCGGGGTGCCCTCGGCCAGCGGCGCGGCGTAGATCGAGCGCAGCGTCTGCTCCGCCTGGGGACTGGCGCCCCCGATGACGATCCGGTCCGGGTGCAAGGTGTCGTCGACCGCCTTGCCCTCGCGGAGGAATTCGGGGTTCCAGACCAGCTCCACGGTGAGCTCGAGGCCCTCCCGTAGCGAACGGGCGGCCACTGCGGCGGCGATGACGCCCCGCAACCGCTGGGCCGTGCCGACCGGGACAGTCGACTTGCCGACGATGAGCGCGTCACTGCGCAGGCCGGCCAGCAGGCCCTCGACCGCCGCGTCCACGTAGCGGGTGTCCGCCGCGTGGCTGCCGGGTCGCTGCGGGGTGCCGACGCAGAGGAAGTGCACGTCGCCGAAGGCCGCGGCCTCGGCCAGGTCAGTCGTGAACCGCAACCGACCCGACTCGACGTGGCGAGCCAGCAGCGGCTCCAGACCGGGCTCGAAGAACGGGATCTTCCCCATCGCCAGCGAGGCGATCTTCGCCGGATCGACGTCGACCCCCATCACCTGAAAGCCCAGCTCGGCCATGGCCGCCGCGTGGGTGGCGCCCAGATAACCGGTGCCGATGACGGTGATCCGCGGTCCGGCGCCGGGCTGGTCGGGCTCGGCTAGCTCGTCTCGGTCGGCGGAAATCACTGCGGTGCTGGCCAGATCAGTCATTCGTCACTCCTGAGAAGTTCGATGCGGCGGGGACGGCGGACGGTGGTTGGTGGTTGCGCTCGGCGTGCGGAGCCGGCCCCGGCCGCGCCGGGTCGGCCGCGACCCGGACATCATGGGCGGCAGCGCGAGCGGAGGCGGCCTCGGCCAACCGCGGTCGTGGCGCCGAGCGCCGGGCGGCCAGTTGACGGGCGCTCAGCGGCTCCTCCGTCCGGCGGGCGGCCATCAAATCGGCGACGGTCCGCTCGGTGCTCGCGGAGTCGGCGGCCGGCTGAGCGGCGCGCTTGGCGGCGCGCGGCTTGGTCCGCATGAACAGCAGCGGCAGTTGCAGGTACGCCGACACGATCGCGAAACAGGCCATCGCCCAGGTGTGGTCGATTCCGTATTCCAACGTCGCTCGGGTCAACGCGGTCCAGACCGCGGTCTGGGTCAGGAAGACGGTGACCCGCATGACTCGGGTGATGGTCACGGCCAGCGGGGTGCGCTTGGTGTTGGCACTGCCGGTGGCCACCCACTCCTTGGTCCGGCCGGTGAGGATGTGCACGATGGCCACCGCGTGGGCGAAGGAGTAGAGCTGCTGAACGCGAAGGACGTCGAGGCGCCAGTTGCTTTTCATCATGGTCGGCAGCACGAAGTACCAGAGCGCGATCGCGCCCAGCAGCCACACGGTGTTCTTCGGGAAGATGTGCTGCGGGAAGAAGATCAGCATGATCAGGCCGGGCAGCGGCGCCAGGAAGATATTGACCGCCGTGCTGATGTAGTACATGAAGCCTGACCAGAAGGAGATCCGTTGCCGGAAGGTGAAGATCGGGTTCTGGTGAAAGGACTTGTCGGCCAGCAACGACATCGAGCCGGTGCACCAGCGGTATTGCTGATTCAAGAACCCGAGCAGGGTGTCCGGGCAGAGCCCCTTGCTGACCAGGATCGGCACGTAGCGCAGCTGGTAGCCGGCCTTCATCAGCTTGACGCCGGTGTGCACGTCCTCGCTGTGACCGATCTGGGCGAAGCCGCCGGCCGCGATCAGCGCCTGGCGGCGGTACAAGGCGCAGGTCCCGACGCAGATGGCCGCCCGGGAGCGGTCCCGGGAGGGCTGAATCCACCGGTAGAACAGCTCCTGGGTGGCGCCGGCGCACCGCTGCAGCCAGTTCATCCGCTTGTCGGTGTCGAAGAACTGCGGCGTCTGCACGATGCCGACCGTGGGGTCGGTGAAGTAGGGAATCGTCTCGTGCAGGTAGTCCTCGCGCGGGACGAAGTCGGCGTCGAAGATGCAGATGATGTCGCCGTCGGAACGCTCGTACATGTACTTCAGCGCGCCTGCCTTCTTCAGCTCGCCGCGGTTAGGCCGCGACAGGTAGTCAAAGCCGTAGGACTGGGCCAGCAGCGCCACCTCTTCGCGGGCGGCGTCATCGTGCACGATCACCCGGACGGTGTTGTGCCAGTCGATGCGCGAGACGTAGAAGTAGGTGTTGTCCAGCACCTCTAGTGGCTCGCCGGCGGTGGGGAGCAGGACGTCGATCGTCGGGGCCTCGCTCGGGTCGTATTCCAGGACCCGCAGCTCGTGGTCGAGCAGCGACGTGCGCTTCTTGCGTCCGCTGGAGGTCAGCGAGATCAGCGAGGTCCCGAGATAGAGGCTGGCCGGCAGCAGGAAGATCCACAGGGCCGGACGGGTGATCGCGAATCGGCTGATGGAGAAGACGACCAGCGTCAACGCCAGCAGCTGCACGCCCAGCAGCCAACGGTGCTGCCGTCCCATGTACCAGTACTTCTCCTCGTCCGTCGGTGGACTCGGCAAGCTCAGGTCCGGCGCCTCGCGGCGCGACGACATCCTTCTCATCTTGACTCCCTGGCTCAGATGGACGGTGAGGCGGTGGCCGAGGCCGAGCGCGCCGGCGTCGGGGTGGGAGCGGGCGGCGCGGCGACTTGGGCGTGAGCCGTGCTGGTCGACGTGCTGGTTGGCGTGCTCGTCGCGGTGCTGGTCGGCGATCTGGAGGTGGTGGTGCAGCTGGCAACGCTGGCAGCAGCAGAACTAGAGGATGAGGCCGACACCGAGGCTGAGGCCGACGCTGAGGTCGTGGGTGCCGTCGTCACCAGAATGGGTTTCTTGCCGTGATCACGGCCGAATCCCGTTGCGTAGAGCCCCGCTCGGAAGGCGGGCGGGATGACCGGGGTTGATTGGATCCGCCAGTCGTTCGTCACTCCAGCCGACGTGACGGCGTAGTTGAACCACGCGAAGCCGATGACGTCCGGGTTGGCGACCAGGCCGGGAAAGAACGAGTTCACCCAGTTAAGCTTCTGGCCGCCGGCCTCGGTCGCGCCGACCTCGGACAAGAAGATCGGTTTTCCGGGCGCGGTCTGGCGCAACTCGGCCAGCGTGGCGTCATAGGTCGCGTCGAACGTCGCCGTGCCATCGCCGGGACGGTAGTAGCCGGTCATCCCGACCCAGTCGACATAGGCGTCGCCGGGGTAGTAGTTGTCGATGCTCGGTAGCCGCTTGATGTTGTCGACGCGGTTAGGCGACCAGTCCCAGATCACCAAATCGTTGGCGCCCGCGGCCTGGAAGATGTCGTGGACGTGCTGCCACGCCGCTATGTAGACGCCCTGCGCGTTGTTGTAGTCGGGGTCTGGCTCAGCCCAGCGGTACCAGTTGCCGTTCATCTCCTGGTCGAAGCGAATGACCAGCGGCAGGCCGTTGCTCTTGATGTCCTCGGCGTATTTCTTGAGGTAAGAGTCCCAGCCCCCGGCGACGATATTGGCCAGCGAGAAGTCGATGGTGCCGTCGCTGGAGTTGAGGGAGCGCGACTCCCACGTCATGAAGGGGATCTGCCCGGCGGCCCAGTAGGAGTTGACCGTCGCCGCGTTGAAGTCGGTGTCGAATCCCTCGAAGTAGCCGTGGACGGTGGTGTCGCGGGCCAGGGTCGCCGAGACGCTGTCGTACTCGTCCTGGGTCTCGGCGTAGAGCCCGAAGTGCTGACGGGAAGCGACGATGGTCGCCTTGCTGGGCGCGGTCGGCTTGACCGCGACCGGGGGCGGCGTCACCTGGGCGGGAGGAGTCGGCTCGTCGGCGGCCGCGTGCTTGTTCTCATCGACGATCTCGGTCACGGTCCGCACGCTGGTGACCGCGGCCGCCGTGCTCGACGCGCCTGGTTTCTCACTGAAGGGGCTGCCGATGCTGGTGTCCGAGGGGCCGAGCGAGCTCGACTTGGCCGGTTGGACGGCCGACTTGAGCTGCTCGCACGCGATGCCGTTGTGGTTGCCGTCCCAGGAGGCGTACTGCGCCTTGTGGCTGACCCAGAACTTCTGCGCCGCTTGCTGGTTGGCGAAGGCGGCGCAGTTCTTCTGCGAGATCGTGGTGAGGCTCGGAGTGCTGATCACGGGGGTGGGCGCGGCCGCGGAGGAGGACTTCAGATTCTGCTGCAGTTTCTGATTCTGGGCTTGGAGCTCGGCCACCCGGGGATCGGAACCGAACCGGACGCCCAAGGCGGAGTAAGCGAAACTGCCCGCGATCAGCGCCGCCACCAGCACGGTGGCGTAACGCTCGGGGCGTTTGCTCAGATCTGGCATCTGATCACTCCTAGTTACGGGTCAGACTCGATCTGTTACGAATCTGCAACCAGGAGACTTCCAGCTATCTATTAACTGAGCGTGACCATGTGGCAACTGAAAGTTACGAGTGGTTTAACGCTTGTCTGAGCTATCCCCGAGCAAACATCGGCAAACAGCGGCAAACTGCAGCGATCTTGATCTTGAGCCGCTGTTAGGTCAGCGCCGATAGTTACTTCGCGTGACGACGACCGCGAGGAGGTCACGGGCCAGTCCGGCGGGGGGCGTCGAACCGCCCACCCACACCGCCCGCAAGGTGCGGGCCAGATCGAGGCCCGAGGTGGCCACCGACCGCAGTCGGCCGGCGGCCAAGTCCTCGCCGACTGCGAGTTCGCTCACCACCGCCGGCGCGCCGCCGGCTAGCACCGCGGCGCGCACGGCGGCCGTCGTCGACAGCGCTAAGGCCGGCGCCGCGATCTTGGCCTCGGCGCCGAGCGCCAATCGCAACGCGGCCTCCAAGGCGCCGCGGGTTCCCGATCCCGCCTCGCGGGTGACCAGCGGCGTGCGGGCGAGCTCGGCCGCCGACAGCGGACGCTGCCGCCGGGCCCACGGGTGCTCCGGGCTGACGACGATCAGCAGCCGATCGCGTCCGACGCTGCGCGAGCGCAGGCCACGCGGCGCGGTCGGCCCCTCGACGAAGCCGAGGTCGACCTGGCCCGCGCGCACCTGCGCCGCGACCTCGGCGCTGTTGGTGGCGGTCAACACCACCTCGGCTGAGGACTGACCGCGGCTGGCTGCCTCGGCGCTGAGCGCGACGAGCCAACCGGGCAGCAACTGCTCCGCGATGGTCAGACTGGCGCTGACCCGCAGCCGCGCCTTCTTGCCGGCCCGCAACGACGCGATCCCGGCGTCGACCTCCCCCGCCACCTCGAGCAACCGCGCCGCCCACGCCGCGACGACCACACCCTGCGGGGTCAAGCTCGATCCGCGCGGCGTCCGAGTGAGCAGCGCGACGCCGACCTGGGCCTCGATCGAGCTGATCCGGGCCGAGACGGCTTGCTGGCTGACCCCGAGCTCGGCCGCGGCGGCGTTCAGGCTTCCCGTCTGGGCGACGGCCAGCAACACCTGCAGCGCGCTGAGCTCGGGCAGGTGCGAGCTAAGCATGGACCGGAGCCTAGTTGCCGGGAACTAGCGAAGCCCGCTGGTGCGTTGAGCTGGCATGCACGGTGCCACCAACACCCTCAAGACCGCGGCATTGCTCGGCCTGCTCTCGGCCGTGCTCATCGTCGGCGGCGGCGCCATCTTCGGTAGCCGCGGCGTCGTCATCGGCTTGCTGCTCGCCTTGGCGATGAACGGCTACAGCTACTTCTTCTCCGACAAGTTGGCGCTCCGCTCGATGCGGGCCCGCCCGGTCGGGGAGGCTGAGCAGCCGGTCATCTACGGCATCGTCCGCGAGCTGTCCGCTCGAGCGCGACAGCCCATGCCGCGGCTGTACATCTCACCGACCGAAGCCCCAAACGCCTTCGCCACCGGGCGCAATCCGCGTCACGCGGCGGTCTGCTGCACCGCGGGCATCCTGGAGATTCTCGATCAGCGCGAGCTGCGCGCCGTGCTCGGCCACGAGCTCAGCCACGTCTACAACCGCGACATCTTGATCTCCTCGGTCGCCGGCACGCTGGCGTCCGCGATCACAGCCATCGCCCAGTTCGCGCTCTTCTTCGGCGGCGGCGACGATCGCAACCGGAATCCCTTCGGCGAGCTGCTGCTGGTCTTTCTCGGTCCGCTGGCCGCCACGCTGATCCAATTGGCGGTCAGCCGGTCCCGGGAGTACCAGGCCGACCAGTCCGGCGCCGAGCTGACCGGAGACCCGCTCGCGCTGGCCAGCGCGTTGCACAAATTGCAGCTCGGGACCGCCGCCCGTCCGCTGGCCCAATCACCGGGCCTGGTCAACACCAGCCACATGATGATCGCGAATCCCTTCACCGCCAAGGGCGTCGGCAACCTGTTCTCCACCCATCCGCCGATGGAACAGCGGATCGCGCGACTGCAGCAGATGGCTCGCGGGCAGTAGCCGGCCGCACATCTTGCCATCGGCAATCATTTAGGGTTACCTAAGTTAGGAGGACCTAACTTAGGTACTGGGCCACACCCCACCCGCCAAGGAGACGCCATGGTCATGTCGAGCAGCCGTATCCACGGAGCGAGCCGAACATCGGACGTCGCCTTCTCGGTCGAGCTGCGACGGGCGATGTGGAGCGCCCGCGGCCGGCGGCCGAGCCCGCCGACCAGGTCTGCTCGTCCGCCGCTCGCGCTGGCCGTCGCGACCAGGCGTCGGCAGGAGTTGTGGTTGGCCCAGCTCAGTCACCTATACCGCGAACTGGACCGCGCCGCCCAGCGGCTGCGCACCGATCCCATCGCGGCGCCGTTCGCCGCGATGGACCTCACGGTGCGACGGGCGGCGATCGAGTCCGACCTGCGCGAGCTGCGCGGCGGCGATTGGGACGACCAGTTGCCGCTGCTGGCCGAGACGCACGCCTACGCCCAGCGCCTGCGACAGGTCGCAGGCGCCTCGGCCGGGTCCTTCGTCGCGCACCACTACACGCGTTACCTCGGCGACCTGTCCGGCATCGCGATCGGCGCGGCGACCCCAGACGATCAGCCGGCCGCGAAGCCCGACCTGCTCTCGGCGCCGGGTCGCCGGTTCGTCACCGGCCAGGCGGTCGAGGATCCGGACGCGCGCAAGCGCGAATACCGCCGCCAGCTCGACACCGCGCCCTGGAGCGCCCTGGACAAACAGTTGATCACCGCCGAGGCTTCACACGCGCACCGACTCAACGCCGCGCTGCTGGGCGCGGTCGAGCGAGCTGCGTTCGCGCCGGCCAGCCGCCGCGCCGAGGCCTGAGCCAGCAGCCTGCGGCCTGCGGCCTGCTCCGGGCGGCCTGACGCTCGCGACGCTCCTCAATCCTCATCGGGCAGGTGGTCGCGCGCCCACATCGCCGCACTCGTGCGGTCACCGACCCCGATACAGCGAAAGACATTACCGAGATGCACCTTGACCGTCCGCTCAGTGATGCCGAGCTCCCGGGCGATCTGCTTATTCGCCAGGCCCCGGCTGGTCAGCCGCAACACCTGGCGCTCGCGGTTGCTGAGCTGGCGCGAAAGCCCCGGGGCGGACGGCGGGCGCGCCGTGCTCGGCTCAGCCCGCCGGAGCAGGGCCCCGGCGACCCGCGGATCCAGCGGCGAATACCCTTGCGCCGCCGACCGAATCGCCGACAACAGCTCCTGGGGATGGCAATCCTTCAGCAGATAGCCGATCGCACCGGCCGCGATTGCCTCGCGGACCTTGTCCCGCTCCGACGCGGAGGACAAGACGATCACCCGCACCTGGGCGAACTCGGCCAGGATGGCCGACGTCGCCGCCACGCCGTCCAGCACCGGCATCGAGAGGTCCATCAGCACCACGTCCGGCTTGCTCGACCGGACCCGTTCGATGGCCTGGACTCCGTCGGCGGCCTCGGCGACCACCTCGATGTCGGCCGCGGTGCGCAACAGCGCGCTGAGGCCCAGCCGCACCAGCGGATGATCGTCGACCACCAACACCCGAATCATCGCGACCGCGCCGCCAGCCGCCAGCAGGTGCCCTGTCCCGGAGCGCTCCACACCGACAGCTCAGCGCCGA
>JAOPUY010000496.1 GCA_025963265.1 Frankiales bacterium
AGGTAGGCCGAGGTGAGGTTGAGCTCGATCGCGTTGCGCCAGCGGTCGGGCGGAGTGTCCTTCAGCGCGAACATGTACGCCCCGCCGGCGTTGTTGATGAGCAGGTCGATCCGGCCGTAGCGCTCGACGGTGGCATCGATGAGGGCTTGGACGCTGTCGTCCTCCCGGACGTCGGTGGGCACGACCAGCGTCGCCCGGCCGGTGCTGTCTCGAACGCTGGCCGCGGTGACCTCGAGCCGCTCGGCCTTTCGTCCGGCCAGCGAGACGTCCGCGCCGTGCTCGGCCAAGACGTGCGCGGTCTTAGCTCCGATGCCGGTCCCCGCCCCGGTGATGATGGCCACCAGTCCGGTCAGATCTAGCAATTCGTCCATGTCTCAGTCCTTTGGTTGCGGGTGGGTGGAACGGGCCACGGGCGTAGAGTGCCGGTATGGAGTTGCGGCCACGGTTCACCGCTCCGGCCCGCGTTCGGGCCGCCGGCGGCGCTGTCCGGCCGGTGACCGTCCCGGCGGCCGACGGCCCTCGCCGGCCGCTGCGGGTGCTGCTGAGTTCGCGGTGGATCGGCCTGCACCTGCTGGTGTGGGTCGGCGCCGTGGTCATGGTGTTGCTAGGACGATGGCAGCTCAACGTCTCCGATGACAAGCACTTCGACCTGCAGAATTTCGGCTACGCCTTGCAGTGGTGGACTTTCACCGCGTTCGCGTTGTTCTTTTGGCTGCGGGCCATGCGCGACGCCCGCCGGCCGATCGGCCAGACCAGCGGCGGCAGCCGGCTGTTCGTCCGCCCGCGCCCGGCGCCCGACGGAACCGTCGCGGTGCTCGGCCAGAATCCAGCCGCCTACGTCGGGCTGGCCGACCTCGTGACTGTGCCGGACGCTCCGGGGGCGGCGCCGCTGCGCTACCACGGCTATCTGATGCCCAACAGCGCCAGCCAGCCGGCCCGCAGCGGAGGCGACAGCTACCACGCCTCCTACAACGACTACCTCTGGCAGCTGGGGCAGGCGGCGTCGGACCAGGACCGGCTCGGCGCGGCCGGTCAGCCCACGGTTGACCCGACCGCCCGTCGGCTCCCGTCGATTGAGGACGAGCCGGCCGGCTGACCGTCCGCGCCGGGCGCCGTCGGGCGCCGCGTCGGGTGCCGTTAGAGACCGGGTCCGCTGGCGTTTAGACTCCGGCGATATGAGCGCTGCGCCATCCCCGTCCACCCAGGCCAACCCGGTGTACGAGGAGCGGGTCGACGCCGACGCGGCGATGGCCTTCGCGCTGGCCACCCACGACCCCAACCAGGCGAGCCGGCAGGGCCTGGCCGCGCCGCCGCTGTACACGACGTCGCTGATCATGCGGGCCTTCTCCGAGGGCTGGCAGCGGGCGGTCGCGGCGGCTGAGCTGACGCCGGCCCGAGCGTTGGTGCACGGCACCCACGACATGTACTTCCACCACCCGGTGCCACTGGAGTCCGACGTCCTGGTCGAGACGACGCCCTATCGCGTCAAGCAGACCCCTCCCGGCGCGATGGTGACCCAGCGGATGGTGGTCAGCGACCGCCAGGGCCGGCCGCTGGTCGAGCACTTCTGGTCCAACATTTGCGTCGGCGCCATCGCGGGAAACGAGTTCGGGCCGCCCGCCGCCGATCACGCCTTCCCCGAGCAGGCCCGGGAGCACCTGATCGGCGCCGAGCGCTACGAGCTGCCCTTCGACCAGTCGTTTCGGTATTCGGGTGTGACCGGCGATCGAGCCGGTCACGCGATGAATCTGGCCGCGGCTCAGGCCGAGGGCTTTCCCTCCCGGCTCGTGCAGGGCTTGTGCACCCTGGCCATCTGCAGCGGGGCGGTGGTGAAGCTGGCCGGTGATGGAGACCCCGAGCGGCTCTCTCGGCTGGCGGTCCGCATGTCCGCGCCGTTGTTCGCCCGCCAGGATTTGAGCGTCGAGGTCTATGACGCCGGCCTGACGCCGGCCGGTGGCCGGGCGATCGCCTTCGAGGCGCACTCGGCGGGCGTCACCGTGATGAAGCACGGCCGGGCCGAGTTCCGGCCCGCTTAGCCGGGCAAGTGCCGGGTCGAGGACCGACCGATGATCAAGGTGCACCCCAGCGCGAGCAGACTCAGCGCGGCCAGCATCTCGGGGTAGCCGAACCAGTGCCCTAACCCGGCCAGCGTGGCCGGCAGCAGGAAGCCGAGGTAGGCCAAGGCGTAATAGACGCCGGTGAGTCCGGCCAGTTCGTCCGGCTCGGCGATCCGCTGGACTTCGAGCAGGCCGGACACGATCGCGATGCCGTACGCCGCGCCGAGCAGCAGCGCCACCGGGACGGCGAACCAAGGGGAGTGGGTGAGCGCGGTGACGGCGGCGGCCGCGATGCCCAGACTCATCAGCGACATCGACACGTGCGCGGCGCGGGCGCTCGAGGTCGAGTCCAGTCGCTTGGCCCACGGCTGCACGGCGACGCCGGCCCCGAGGGTCGCCACCGTGAGCGCGGCGGCGAAGATCAAAGCCCAGCGCCCGACTGAGTGCGCCGTGAGCTGCGGAATGATCGCGTAGGCGACCGCGGCCGAGCCGAAGATCCAGGGCGCCATCGGCAGCACGACCCACCGAAAGCGCCGATGGCCGGCGGCGGGCACTCGGAGCCGGTCTCGCAACCGGGCCGGCCCGCGCTCGAAACGCGTCTCGACGGCCGCGTGCTGGAGCAAGGCCAGGGCGAGGAGGGTCAGCCCGATGTGGACGAGGTAGGCCAAGACCAGCGGCAACGCCGCCCACTGAGCGAGCACCCCGGCCACGCCGGGCCCGACCCCCAGGCCGAGGGTCAGCGCGATGGAGGCTCGACGCGGCCCGGCGCCCGGTGTGGCCCGCCCATCAAAGGGCGGTGCGGAGAGCTCGCTGACCCAGGCGGTGCCGACCGCCATCGCGATGCCCACGGCCAGGCCGCTGAGCAGCCGGCCGGCGATCAACGCGGACGAGCCGGCGAGGTCGCCGAGCGCGAGCACCGCGCTGCCGGCGATCGAGGCGAGCGCGCCGATGGCCAGCAATGGCCGTCGGCCGTAGCGGTCAGACAGGGCCGAGGCCAACAGCAGCCCCGGCACCAGGCCGAGGACGTAGGCGCCGAGGAAGACGTCAACGTCCAGCTGGGTGTACCCCGCGCGCTCGCGGTAGACGATCAGCAATGGGGTGAATTGATT
>JAOPUY010000364.1 GCA_025963265.1 Frankiales bacterium
GGGCAGCGGATCCAATCGCGCCAATCGAACCGGCCTAGCGGTCGCGCTGGAGGACCCCGCCGATGTGGTCCACCCGGATCGTGTTCGTGGTGCCGGGCGTCGCCGGCGGCGTGCCGGCCACGATGACGACGAGGTCATCGGGCTGGCAGACGCGTTGGGCCAGCAGCGCCGAGTCGACCTGACGCACCATCTCGTCGGTGGTCTGCACGGTCCAGACCAGATGCGCCTCGACGCCCCAGGACAGCGCCAGTTGCCGCTGCACGTTCTCATCCGGGGTGAAGGCCAACACCGTCTGGTGCGCGTGCAGTCGGGCGAGTCGGCGCGCGGTGTCGCCGCTCTGCGTGAACGCGACCAAGGCGGTCGCGCCGAGCGAGTCGCCGACCTCCTTGGCCGCCTTGGCGATGACGCCGCCGCCGGTGCGCGGTGAGTGCAGCAACGCCGCGACGTCGACCGTGGAGCCCTCGACCGAGCGGATGATCCGCGACATGGTGGCCACGGCCTGCACCGGATAGACGCCGACGCTGGTCTCGCCGGACAGCATCACCGCGTCGGCGCCGTCGAGGACGGCGTTGGCGACGTCGGAGGCCTCGGCTCGGGTCGGGCGGGAGTGGCTGATCATCGACTCGAGCATCTGGGTCGCCACGATCACCGGCTTGGCGTTGTCCCGGCCGATGGCCACGGCGCGCTTTTGCACCATCGGAACCTGCTCCAACGGCAGCTCGACCCCGAGGTCCCCGCGAGCGACCATCAGCCCGTCGAAGGCCAGCGTGATCTCAGTCAGCCGCTCGACCGCCTCCGGCTTCTCGATCTTGGCGATGACCGGCCGGCGAATGCCGACCCGGTCCATCACCTCGTGCACCAACTTGATGTCATCGGGCGAGCGGACGAACGACAGCGCGATCCAGTCCACGCCCAGCTTCAGCGCGAACTCGAGGTCGTCGATGTCCTTCTCGCTCAAGGCGGGGACGCTGACCGCCACCCCCGGCAACGACAGGCCCTTGTTGTTGCTGACCGTGCCGCCCTCGCTGACGTCGCAGACGACGTCCGTGCCGTTCTCCACCGCCACGGCGACCAGCGCGACGTTGCCGTCGTCGACCAGCAGTTTGTCGCCGGGTTTGACGTCCTGCGCCAGCTGCTTGTACGTGGTCGAGACCCGGTCGTGATCACCCTCGACGTCCTCGACCGTGATCCGGATCCGCTCCCCGGTCGCCCACATCACCGGGCCGTCGGCGAAACGGCCGAGGCGGATCTTCGGGCCCTGCAGGTCGGCCAAAGTGGCCACGTTGCGTCCGGCCGCGGTGGCCGCCGCCCGGACCGCGTGGAAGCGCTCAGCCTGGTCGGCGTGCTCGCCGTGGCTGAAATTCAGCCGCGCCACGTCCATCCCCGCCTCGACCAACGCCCGCATGCGCTCGGGGGGGTCGGTGGCTGGACCAAGGGTGCAGACGATCTTTGCGCGACGGCTCACATCCGCTAACCCTAAACGTTCTCGGTCGCAGTTCCTAAGGAGGTCCGGTGAACGTCGGTGAACGTCGCCGCCTTTCGTGCGTCGATTGATCGGTTTCCTCGACCGAACCGACGAAACCACGCACAAAACAGGGGTGGCGAGCCAGCCAGCCCAGCCAGCTCAGCCCAGCAGTTCGTCTAGGTAGCACCAGCGCCAGGCCTCGCCGGGCTCCACGCTGCGCATCACCGGGTGCTGAGTGGCGGCGAAGTGCTTATCCGCGTGCAAGCCGACCGAGGAGTCGCAGCAGGCCACGTGCCCGCAGGTCAGGCACATCCGCAGATGCACCCACCGCAAGCCCTCGGCCAGGCACTCCGAGCACTGCCCCGGCGTGTCCGGCCGCTGGGTGATCGGGGCGTTCTCCAGATGCTCGCACTCGCCCGCGGTCCGGGTCGGCACCAGATGCTCCTGCTGCACCTCGTCCTCGGCCGTGCTCAGCCGGTCGATGGTGGACTCCTCCAAGTCGAGGAGGTTCATCACCGCCTGCAGCACCTCGTGGTCGAGCGTGCCGGTGTCGCGGACCCGCAGCAGCTCCGTGCGCTCGGCCGCCAGCATCTTCAGCCGCAGTCGGCGGTACAACTCGCTCGGGGTGAGCTGATCGGACTCGTTGGGCCCGAGCCGTTCCCAGGCCGCGTTGGTCCGCTCGTCGAGCCGCCGACGCAGCTGCTCGACCACCTCAGCGGTCACCGTGGGCTTGTCTTGGGCGACCACCTCGTCGAGCACGGCCCGACCGGCCTGGGCGGTCTGCTGCAACAGGCCCGCCAGCTGCAGCGCGTCCTCGGCGTGGCTCGGCCCGCGCAGCTTCAGCAGTCGCACCAGCATCGGCAGGGTGGTCCCCTGCAGCAGCAAGGTCCCCGCCGTCACGACGAACGCCGCCAGCACGAGCACCTTCTGGTACGGCAGATCGGCCGGGAGCACGAAGGCCGCCGCCAACGTCACCACGCCGCGCATGCCGGCCCAAGAGACGACGGCGACGTTGGAGCGCGGCGGGGCCGTCTCGGCGTTGCGGATACGCGGGATCAGCCGCGGCAGGTAGGTCGCCGGGAACACCCAGATGATTCGCAGCACGATGGTGGCGGCCAAGATCGCGACGCAGGCCCCGATCAGCTGCGCATGGCCCAAGTCGGTGTCCCAGGCGGCCTCGACGATGCCGCGCACCTGCAGCCCGATGAGCAGGAACACCGAGCTTTCCAGGACAAAGTCGACCGTCTGCCAGTTTGTCCGCTCGGCGATTCGAGAAGCCGCGCTCTGCCACACGGGCGCCCGATGGCCCAAGATCAGGCCGGCGACCACGACCGCCAGCACGCCGGAGGCGTCCAGCTTCTCAGCGGGGATGTAGGCCGCGAACGGCGCCAGGAAGGACAGCGTGGTGTCCAGCACCGGGTCGGTGAAGCGCCGACGCAGAAAGCCGACCCCGATGGCCACCGCGGCGCCCACCAGCGCGCCGCCGGCCGAGGACCAGACGAACCGCAGACCGACGTCCCAGATGCTGAACACGCCGGCGGTCGCCGCGATGGCGGTGCGCAGTGCGACCAGGGCGGTGGCGTCGTTGAGGAGGGATTCCCCTTCCAGGATCGTGATGATCCGCCGCGGCATGCCGACCCGTTGGGCGACCGCAGAGGCGGCCACGGCGTCCGGCGGCGCGACCACCGCGCCCAAGGCCACGGCCGCTGCGAACGGGATCGGCAGCACCAACCAGGCGACCAGGCCCACCCCGAAGCTGGTGAAGATGACCAGTCCGACCGAGAGCAGCCCGATCGCCCGCCGGTTGGCTCTGAAGTCGACTAGCGAGCTGCGGATCGCGGTGCTGTAGAGCAGCGGCGGCAGCAGCCCGACCAGCACCAGCTCCGAGCTGATCTTGACGTCGGGGATGAACGGCAAGTACGAGCCGAGAATCCCCGCCGCGGTGAGCACCAGCGGCTCGGACAGCCGAAACCGGCGCGCGAGCACCGCGATCGCAGCCGCTGACGCGACCAGCAGCACGAGCCCGGACGCGAGGTGCATAAGGCCCTAAAGCCTAGCAGCGAATCAGACCCGGGCCGCAGCCATGACTGCCTCGTCGACGTCGCGGCCCTCGGCCTCGGCCAGCTTGGTCGCCTCCAGGACCCGCTTGTAGTCCCGCGGCATGATGACCGAGAACCGGTAGGCCTCGTGCTCGAAGTTGGCCAGCAGCTTCTCGGCCACCGCCGAGCCCGTCAGCTCGAAGTGCCGCTGCAACACCGCCCGCAGCGTCTGGCTCTGCTCGGCCGAGATGACGTCGATGTCGACCAACTCCGGGTTCACCAGCGCGTGGTCCAAGTCCAGCACGTAGGCCGTGCCGCCGGACATGCCGGCGCCGAGGTTGCGTCCGGTGCGGCCCAAGATCACCGCGGTGCCGCCGGTCATGTACTCCAGCGCGTGGTCCCCGACCCCTTCGGTCACCGCCGTGGCCCCGGAGTTGCGGACGCAGAACCGCTCGCCGACGATGCCCCGCAGGTAGATCTCGCCGCCGGTCGCGCCGTAGCCGATCACGTTGCCGGCGATGACGTTCTCCTCGGCGACGAACGGCGCCTGCTCATCGGGCCGGACCGCCACCACACCGCCGGACAGCCCTTTGCCGACGTAGTCGTTGGCGTCGCCGAACAGGCGGATCTGGATCCCGGCGGGCAGGAACGCGCCGAGTGACTGGCCGGCCGACCCGCGCAGGGTGAGGTCGATCGTCCCGGCCGGCAAGCCCGCGGCGCCGTAGCGACGCGTCACCAGCGAGCCCAGCATCGTGCCCACGGTGCGGTTGACGTTGCGCACCGGCAGCTCCAGCGTGACCGGGGTGGCGTCCAGCAACGGTCCCTCGCACAGTTGGATCAAGGTGTTGTCCAACGCCGCTTCCAGGCCGTGGTCCTGCTCGATCCGCTTGGTCAGCCAGGAGCCCGGCGGCGGCTCGGGCATCTGCAGCATCGGCGTGA
>JAOPUY010000505.1 GCA_025963265.1 Frankiales bacterium
CGAGATCCGGCCGGCGCCGAGGTGCTGGGCCACGCCGGCGGCGTCGGGCCAGGCGATGGTGTGATCGCCGCCCAGGATCAGCGGGATCGCCCCGCTCGCGGTCACGGCGTGCACCGCCCGCTGCAGATCGAGGACCGAGCGGGCCGCGTCGCCGGAGTACATCTCGACGTCGCCGGCGTCGTAGACCCGCAGATCCTTCAGGGCGTCGACCCGCATGGCGAGCGAGGGCCGGCTGCCGTCGTGGGGCAGATAGCAGGTCTGGCGGATGTACTGCGGGCCGAAGCGGGTGCCGGCCCGATGCGAGGTGCCCCCGTCGAACGGAGCGCCCAGGATGACGACGTCGGCGTCGGCGTAGGTCTCCGCCTCGGCCCAGTCGCACCGGTCGACGCCGAGGAAGGTGATGTCGGGTCCGAACTGCGGTCCGTAGCGCGCCATAGGTGATGTCTACCAGCGAACGGTTTCCCGACTGGTGAGCCTGGCCGTAACATCACCGAATCAGAAGCAAAATCGAGATTTGGCCACGGAATCACTTGATTTGGCGGTGCAGATGCGGCACTATTCGTTGCATGGCTGAGCCACGAGGCCGCTCCCAGCGCCAGCAGCTCGATGACATCTCCAAGCGCATCATCGAACAGCTCCAGCAGGATGGCCGCCGGCCCTACGCCTCGATTGGCAAGGCCGTCGGGCTGTCCGAGGCGGCGGTGCGACAGCGGGTTCAGAAATTGATCGACACCGGCACCGTGCAGATCGTCGCCGTCACCGATCCGCAGCAGATCGGCTTTTCCCGCCAGCTCATGATCGGCATCAACGTCGAGGGCGACTTGGAGGCCACGGCCACTCAGTTGGCCGAGATTCCCGAGATCGTCTACATCATCTTGACCGCCGGGTCCTTCGACATCATGGCCGAGGCGGTGGTCGTCGACGACGATCACCTGCTGGAACTCGTCAACGACCGGATCCGCACGCTGCCCGGCGTCCGACGGACCGAGTCGTTCATCTACCTGAAGCTCAAGAAGCAAACCTACAACTGGGGTATCGCATGACGATCAACGAATACAGCCCGGAGCAAGCCGAGCAGCTGTCCAAGTCGGCTCGCGATCACCTGTGGATGCACTTCACCCGGCTCTCCTCCTACGACAACGCCCCGGTGCCGACGATCGTGCGCGGCGAGGGCTCCTACATCTACGACATCCAGGGCCGGCGCTACCTCGACGGGCTCTCGGGTCTGTTCACGGTGCAGGTCGGCCACGGCCGGCGCGAGCTAGCCGAGGCGGCCGGCAAGCAAGCGGCGGAGCTCGCCTACTTCCCGCTCTGGTCCTACGCCCACCCGCAGGCGATCCAACTCGCCGAGCGGCTGGCCGACGCCGCCCCGGGCGACCTGAACCGGATCTTCTTCACCACCGGCGGCGGCTAGGCGGTCGAGACCGCCTGGAAGCTGGCCAAGCAGTACTTCAAGCTCACCGGAAAGCCCGAGAAGCACAAGGTGATCTCGCGTTACGTGGCCTATCACGGCACCCCGCAGGGCGCGCTGTCCATCACTGGCATCCCGGACGCGAAGACCATGTTCGAGCCGCTGGTGCCGGGTGCGCACAAGGTGCCCAACACCAACATCTACCGCGCCCCGATCCACGGCGATGACCCGGTGGCGTTCGGCCGGTGGGCCGCCGACCAGATCGAGCAGGCGATCATCATGGAGGGCCCGAGCTCGGTGGCGGCGGTGTTCCTCGAGCCGGTGCAGAACTCCGGCGGCTGCTTCCCGCCGCCGCCCGGATACTTCGACCGGGTAAGGGAAATCTGCGACACCTACGACGTCCTGCTGGTCTCGGATGAGACCATCTGCGCCTTCGGCCGGCTCGGCCACACCTTCGCCTGCGAGAAGTTCGGCTACGTCCCCGACATGATCACCTGCGCCAAGGGCATGACCTCGGGCTACTCCCCCATCGGCGCGTGCATCATGTCCGACCGGCTGGCCGAGCCCTTCCTCAAGGGCACGACCTACTTTCCGCACGGCTACACCTTCGGCGGCCACCCGGTGTCCTCGGCGGTCGCGATGGCCAACCTGGACGTCTTCGACAAGGAGGGCCTCAATCAGCGGGTGCTCGACAACGAGTCGGCCTTCCGGGCCACGCTGGAGAAGCTGAACGACCTGCCGATCGTCGGCGACGTCCGCGGTGACGGCTACTTCTACGGAATCGAGCTGGTCAAGGACAAGGCCACCAAGGAGACCTTCAACGACGACGAGGCCGAGCGGTTGCTGCGCGGGTTCTTGTCCACCGCCCTGTTCGACGCCGGGCTGGTCTGCCGGGCCGACGACCGCGGCGATCCGGTCATCCAGCTCGCGCCGCCGCTGATCTGCGGTCAGGAGCACTTCGACGAGATGGAGCGCATCCTGCGCGAGGTCCTGACCGAAGCCTGGGACCGCCTCTGAGGCGGGGAGTGAATCTGAGGTGAGCAGCGAGCCGGGGGGACACCGGCCAGGCGTCGCCCCGGAGTGGACCGACTAGGAACCTTGCCAGGCCCTTGACGTCATTGCGCGCTGGCGGGCCGGCGGCAGGGAGCGACAACGGATGGGCGGGGCTACCGCGAACAGCAACCACCTGGCATGGTCATGGACCGGCGGCAGTGCCGCCATCGGGCCAGCTGCTGCCCTCGCTCGCAGGGCCGGC
>JAOPUY010000506.1 GCA_025963265.1 Frankiales bacterium
TCGCCGACTGGGGCGCCGACGTCATCCACATCGAGAACGCCGCGGCGCCAGACCCGATGCGACTGTTCGCCGGCGGGACGATGGCGCCGCGCGGAGCGAGTTGGATGTTCAACCACTACAACCGCGGGAAGCGAAGCATCGCCATCAACCTGGCCAAGGAGCCCGGTCGTCGGGTGCTCCACCGGCTCGTCACCGACGCCGACGTCTTTCTGACGAGTTTCCTGCCGGCGACTAGGAAGAAGCTCGGCTTCGACGTCGAGGATTTACGCCCGCTCAACGAAAGGCTGGTCTACGCCAAAGGCACCGGCGCCGGCCCACTCGGAGCAGAATCGGATCGCGGTGGCTACGACGGCGCCTCGTTCTGGAATCGCGGCTCACTGGCCATGAGCGGCCGGTCGCTCACCGAGAGCGATTGGCCCGCGCCGCCCATCGGCCACGGCGACGGGACCTCGGGACTCGTCTTCGCCGGCGGCATCACCGCCGCCTTGCTTCAGCGGGAGCGGACCGGGACGGCGCCGATCGTCGACTCCTCGCTGTTGGGCACCGCGATCTGGGTCAACGCGCCGGCGATCATCAGCAGCACGATGACCGAGGACCAGCAGGTCTTCTCGCGGCCCTACCGGCGCTCGTCACTGCAGTGGGGTTCGAACACGTACCGCACCAGCGACGACAGGTTCATCAACCTCTGCATTCTCGGCGATTTCCAAGACGAGTTCATCGACTTCTGCCGCCACATCGATCGCCCTGACCTGGTCGCCGATCCGCGATTCGACTCCACCGCGCGGCGGGTCGAGAACAGCGATGCCCTGAGCGCCATCCTCGATCAGGTGTTCGCCGCGAAGACCTACGCGGACTGGTGCCAGACCCTGCGCACGCTGAAGGGAGTGTGGGCGCCGGTTCAGAACACCGACGAGATCTTTGCCGACCGCCAGGCCGTCGCCAACGGAATGGTCGGACGGGCCGAGGACCAAGGCGGAACGCGTCCCTACATCGCGGCGCCGATCATGTTCGACCAGACCCCGAGCGATCCGGCGACGGCTCCAGATTTCGGTCAGCACACCGACGAGATCCTGACCTCGATCGGCTTCGCGAGCGAGCAGATCGCTGAGCTTCGCAGCTCGGGCGCCGTGGCCTAATCACGACGTCCGCGACCTATCGCGTGCCCGATACCCGCTGAGACACCCCGAGACTGCCAGGAGCGCACGGATGACATTCAACCCGCCACAGAGCCTGAAGTACGAGAAGCGCGACGGCGTCTGCTACATCACGATCAATCGGCCCGAGGCGATGAACGCGCTCAACCTCGAGCTTCAGAGCGCGATCCCGCTCGCCGTTCAAGACTATGAGGACGACGACACTCTCTACGCTGCTGTGATCAGCGGCGAGGGCGGCCGGGCGTTCTCGGCGGGGGCTGACCTCAAAGAGATGACCACCTTCGTCGGCACCGACGACGATCCGCGCCGGACCGGAGCTCGACGCGTAGGCCCATCGCTGGCCGACCTGGACCGCTGCCGCAAGCCGCTCATCGCGGCGGTTGACGGCTACGCGTTTGCCGGTGGCTGCGAAATCACGCTGATGTGCGACATCCGAATCGCGACACGCAAGTCGTCCTTCGCCATCCCCGAGGCCAAACGGAGTCTCATCGCCGGCCCCGGCACCACTCACCTGCCCCGGTTGATTCCGTTGGGCGAGGCCCTGTTGATGACGCTCACCGGAGAGCCGATCTCGGCCGTGCGCGCCTACCAGCTCGGATTGGTCCAGTCGTTGGCCGAGGATCGCACGGAGCTCTTTCAGCAGGCGGACGCGATTGCCCGGGCCATCGCGAGCAACCCTCCCCTAGCGGTGAAGGATGTCAAACACGTCGTCAAACAGGGCTCGAACATGACCCTGGAGCACGCAATCCTCTTCCGCGAGAAGTATTTCGACATCATCCTGCAGACCGAAGTCGCGAAGGAGGGCGCCGCGGCCTTCGCCGAGAAGCGTCCGCCGGTGTGGAAGATGCGCTAGCCGAAGTCGTAGGCGCTGGTGGTCGCCAACTCGGCTTCGTTGTCACCGAACGCCGGCCCGCCACCCATCTCCGATGGCTTGAGCGGCTTGTAGAAAGCCATCACCAGAGCCGGGATCAGCGCGACGGCGAGCATGGCGATGGCCCAGACGAAGGAGTGTGCGAAGGCGTCGGCCAGCGGAGCGCTGACCTTGGCCTGGACGCTGGCCGGCAGCTGTTGCACCGAGTTGAAGCCGCCCCCGCCGTGCACCCCCGGGATCGCGGCGATCTTGTGGTTGATCTGGGTCGACAGGATCACGGTGAGGACGGCCGTGCCGATCGAGGCGCCGGCCTGACGGATGATGTTCATGGCCGTGCTGACCCGGGCGATCGCCGAGCGCGGCACCGCCTGCATCGCGGCGGTCATCGTCGGCATCATCGACATGCCCATGCCCAGCCCGAGCACGACGTTGAACGCCGACAGCAGGACGTAAGACGTGTGGTCGGTGACGAAGGCGAACGGCAGCAACCCGATGATCAGCAACGGGATGCCGAGCATCGGCAGCTTGCTCGGGCCGTACCGGTCGGTCAGGCGGCCGGCGATCGGCATCGTGACCATCGCGCCGAGGCCCTGCGGCACCAGCAGCAGGCCGGCGGTCAGCGCCGAGGCGTGCCGGACCGACTGGTAGTACAGCGGGATCAGCAGCAGGGCGCCGAAGAACGAGATCGCGAACAGGGTGAAGACGATCGCCGACAGCCCGGCCCGGGTCTTGACGAAGGTCTGGATGTCGATCAGCGCGTTCGGAGTGCGCCAGCTGTGCCGGAAGAATAAGGCGATCAGCACCACCCCGGCGACGATGGGCGCCCAGGACCGGGCGTCGCTGAAGGTGTAGGTGGAGGACT
>JAOPUY010000367.1 GCA_025963265.1 Frankiales bacterium
GCGCCGTGCCCGTAATCGGACGATTCGACGAACTCGTGGCCGGTCATCCGGCTCCAGGCCGGGACATCAGTCGCAGCGGCCGGGTCATCGGACACCACCGCCAGCAGGCCGCCGACCGGCACGTCCGGGATGGCCCGGGCCAGGTCGAGGATCGGCAGCGGACAGCGGCGGCCCCGGCTGTCGAGCACCCGTTCAGCTGAGACGGCGGCCTCGCTCGGGGTCGTGGTGACTGTGGCCGCCGCCGTGGCTGTGACTGTGGCCGTGGCCGCCGCTATGGCCGTCGCCGCCGCTGTGGCTGTGGCGGTGGCCGCGGCCGTGGCTGTGGGCGGTTGGCCACCCGGGGCCTGGGCGCGAACCTGGGCCACGGCCGCGGGCAGGACCTGGGCGAACCGCTCGAGCTCGGCCTGCGTCACGCCGGGGTGCAGGGACACCCGGACGTTGCCGCTCGTCAACGCGCCCATGGCCTGCAACACGTGCGAGGGCGTCAGGGTGTCCGAGGTGCAGGACGAGCCCGACGAGACGGCGAAACCCTGCTCGTCGAGCAGCCCGAGCAGGCTCTGGCCATCGACGTAGAGGCAGGACAACGTGACCAGATGCGGCAGCCGGTCCTCGGGGTCTCCGAGCACCGCCACGTCCGGGATCGACGCGGCGACCGACGCCCGCAACTCGGCCACCAACTCGCGCAGCCGTGCCCCCTGAGTCCGCCGCTCGTGCCGGAAGGCCCGCAGGTCGGCGTCGGCGGCGACCGCGGCCGCGACGTTCAGCACACAGGCCGAGTGGCCCGACTCGGCCTCGTCGCCGGGGAAGGGGCTCTGCCAGCGAGTGCCGCGGCGGATGACCAAGACGGCCACGCCCGCCGGGCCGCCCCATAACCGCGCGTCGACGGTGAAGATCGGGACGTTGGCCGGCGGCTCGCCGTAGAGGATCTCGTGCGTCGCGTCGACGACCAGCGGCACGCCGGCCGCGGCCAGCCGGGAGGCCACCACGTCGACAGGCTGACGGGTGCCGACCTCGTGATTGGCAGCCTGCAGCACGGCAACGGCGACTCCGGGCGCCAGCGCCCGCCGGACGAAGTCCTCGGCGTCGACGCGGCCGAGGGAATCGACCGCGGCCACCTCGACCAAGCCGCCCCGTTCGAGGTGCCACTCCGCCGCTTTGAGCACGGCGGAGTGCTCGACCGCCGAGTGCAGCAGCACTGTGCCCGCCCGCCGCCGCGCCCGCAGCGCCCCGAGGACCGCCAGGTGCGTGGCCTGCACGGCCGAGGGCACGAAGCTCACCTCGTCCGGGGCGACCTGGAGCTGCTCGGCCATCGCTTGCCGGGCGGCGTCGAGCAGCACGGCGGCCCGCCGGCCCGGTCCGGTCAGCCGAGACGGGTCGGCCCACCCGTCGCCGGAGGCGGCGGCCTGGGCCTCGACGGCGATGGGATGGGCCGGCAATCCGGCTGCCGCGTCGAAGTAGGCCGCCATCATGTCTCTCACAGTTACGACGCTAGTACGTGGCGGCGGGCGACCCCTCCAAGGAGGCGTGCTGGTGGTCGGATACGCTGCGTCGCAGATAGTTTTCCGGTGGCAGATCTGTCTGCGCCGATGTGATGCGTTGGTCGTACTAGGAAGGCGGTTCCGCCCGTGCAGCGCAAGATCCGGTCTGGATTGTCGCGGCTTGGTCTGCTGGCTGGCACAGCCGTCTTGCTGACGGGCTGTAGCGCGCACCAGTGGGAGATGAAACTGCGGTTCGGCTGGCCGAGCGGTGTCACGCACCAGGCCGACCGCATGCGCACGTTGTGGACGTGGTCCTCCGTCGCGGCCTTGGCCGTCGGCGTGGTCGTCTGGGGCCTGATCTTCTGGTGCTGCGCGGTCTACCGCCGCAAGGACGATCATGTGCTGCCTCGGCAGACCAAGTACCACTTGCCGATCGAGATCGCCTACTCGATCGCCCCGTTCGTGATCATCGCCGTGCTGTTCTACTACACCGCCGTCACCGAGAACTACGTCGACAAGTTGTCCAAGAACCCGGACACGCTCGTGCAGGTCGACGCGTTCAAGTGGAACTGGCAGTTCCAATACCTCCAGGACGGCGGCACGCCGACGACCTACGCGGCGACGACCTCGGCCGGCGTGCCGGATCCGGGTGCCGGCTCCCCGCTCTCGACCGTCGGCAGCTCGACCGAGATCCCGGTGCTCGTTGTGCCGGTCAACCAGACGGTGCAGATCATCGAGCACAGCCTGGACGTCATCCACTCGTTCTGGGTGCCGGAGTTCTTGTTCAAGCGGGATGTCATCCCGATGCCCAAGGACAACCGGTTCGAGTTCACGCCGACTAAGATCGGCAGCTACGTCGGCCGCTGCGCTGAGTTGTGCGGCACCTACCATTCGCAGATGAACTTCGAGGTCCGGGTGGTCAGCCAGCCCGACTACGTCAAGTACTTAGCGGCGTTGAAGTCGATCGGATCCGTCGACTCGGCTCGACAAAGCAAGGCCCTGACCGCGATCGGTGGCTCACCGTGCGCGACCACGACCCACCCGTTCAACACCAACCGGCAGTTGGAGTCCGCGTCCGCGCAGACCGTCTGCCTCACCGGCTCGAAATAGGGGCGCGCGATGAAACTTGAAGCCCGGATCTTCCTCTGGATCGCGGAGTTATGCTTCGTCGTCGCGGCGGTTTACGCCTGGTGGACCCAACACGACTTCAACCAAGTCGAGTGGACCGGGACGGCCTCGCTGGTCCTCTCTGGCGGCTTGCTGGGCCTCGGCGGCTCGTTCTTCTGGTTCGTCTCCCGTCGCATCGACGCCCGGCCGGAAGATCGCAACGACGCTGAGATCGCCGAGGGCGCCGGCGAGCTCGGCTTCTTCTCGCCCGGCAGCTACTGGCCCATTGGCATCGCCGCCTCGGCCACGATCACCGGCCTCGGGCTGGCTCTCGTCCAATTCTGGCTGGCCGGCCTCGGTGTCGTCCTGATTCTGTCCACGGTGGCGGGATTGCTGTTCCAGTACTACGTCGGCGCCCGCGCACCCCTGCGCTAAACGCCGCCTTGGGCTAAACGCCGCCTTGGGCTAAACGTCGCCGCTCGTTAGCGCTCCGTTCGGCTAGCTGCGCCGCGTCGCGGTGTGGTTCGGTGTGCCTCGTTGTGTGTCGGCGCTGCCGGGATAGCGGTTGGCACCGCCGAGCATCAGCTGGCGCCACCGGATTAGCGGTTGGTACTGCCTGAGCATCGGCTGGCGCCACCCGACTCGCGGCTGATACCGCCCGAGCATCGGCTGGCGCCGCGCGAGCATCGGCTGGCGCGGCCGCGAGTTACGCCTTAGTGCATGGTGTTACGTCCTGGCTGCCCTAACACCGTTGAGGTAT
>JAOPUY010000549.1 GCA_025963265.1 Frankiales bacterium
AGCAGCGCTTCCCCACCTTGCAATCGCCGCACAGTGACGACATCTGCTACGCCACCCAGAACCGGCAGGCGGCGGTCAAGGCGATCGCGCCGCAGGTCGACTTGTTCCTGGTCGTCGGCTCGGCCAACTCCTCGAATTCGGTGCGCATGGTCGAGGTGGCGCTGGCGGCCGGCGCTCCGACCGCGCACTTGGTCGAGAACGCCGGCGCCATCGACGCGAGTTGGCTGGACGGAGTCAGCACGGTGGGTCTGTCCTCGGGCGCCTCGGTGCCCGAGGTGCTGGTGAGCGAGACCGTGGTGTGGCTAGCTGAGCGGGGCTACGCCGATGTCGAGGAGGTCAGCCACATCGAGGAGCGGCTGGTGTTCGCACTGCCCCAGGAGTTGCGGCGGGACTTGCGGCTGACCCCACGGGCCTGACCCGCCCGCGCGCCGTCACCAGATTGTCAGCATTGTCAGCGCGCCGTCAGCAGATCGCCCGCGTGCCGTCCAAAGATCGTCAGCGCTGCGTCCGCGCCCGATAAGTGCCCGTCTAGCGGCGGACGATCATCCGGATCCCGGCGATGAGCAGCACCAGCGCCGTCGCGCCGGCGATCGCCGGGAAGCCGTAGACCAACCAGTTGGCCGCCGCGTTGGTGAGGGCGGCCCGGTCCTTGAGCCCGTTTGACGTGAAGTACAGCTTGCCGGCCGAGGCGACGAAGTAGACCAGCGGCGGGGCGATGACGACTGAGAACATCTGGCTGCGCTTGACTGCGAGGATCGCCACGAGCGAGGCCAGGATCAGCGCCCAGTTGAACGCGCCCTGCAGCGACGCGCCGCTGATTTGATCGATGACGCCGCCGATGCCGGCGATGAGGAGCAGCACCAGCACCGCGGCCCAGCCCGGCAGCCCGGGGACCTCTCGGGATCGCCGGCGGGGCGACGGCGCGGAGGCCGAGCGCCGAGTCGGGGTGTACGCGATGCGGCGCCCGTGGTCGTCGAGCCGATAGCGGGAGATATCGAAAGGTTCCGACGTCTCCGGCTGGTCGGTCACGTAGGGCGCTCCGTTCGCTGGGCTCACAAGTGGTTACGGTACCTGGCTTACCACCTCCGCCGAGACAACCGAGCGGGTAGTTGTAAGGATCTGCTCAGGTGATTTCAAGGTTCCCTCGACGGCCGGATCGAGGACGGATAAGTCGGCTAGCCGCCGCGCGCTGACCAGAACCCGGCTCTCCAGAGAACCGATGCTCGCGTTGAAGGCGGCCACTGAGCCGGCCAAGGCCCGTCCCAATTTCTCCAGGTGACCGTCCATTCCAGCCAGCCGCTGATAGAGCTCACGCCCGAGTTTGCTGACCTCGGCGGTGTTCTGGGCGAGCGCGTCCTGACGCCAGGTGTAAGCGACGGTGCGCAAGAGTGCGACAAGCGTCGTAGGCGTGGCGATCACCACATTGTGGTCGAAACCGTATTCGAGCAGCGCTGGGTCCTGCCGCAGGGCCGCGTCCAGGAAGGCGTCGGCCGGGACGAAGCAGACCACGAATTCCGGGCTCGGGTTGAAGGCGTCCCAGTAGGCTTTTTCGCTCAGGGAATCCACATGGTTTCTCAGGTGCCGCGCGTGCGCGCGTAGCCGCTCGGCGCGCCGGGCCTCATCCGTGGCCTCCATCGCCTCCAGATAGCCGGCGAACGCGACCTTCGAATCGATGACGATGTGCTTGCCGCCGACCAGGGTCACCACCAAGTCGGGGCGAACGGCGCCGTTCGGCCCCGCGGCGGTGACCTGGGTGCGGTAGTCGACGTGCTCGACCATGCCCGCGGCCTCGACGGCGCGTTCCAGTTGCAGTTCGCCCCAGCGACCACGGATCTGCGGCGCCCGGAGCGCGTTGACCAGTTGGCCGGTCTCGGTGCGCAGGCCCTCGGAGCTGACCCGCATGGCGGCCAGGTGCTCATCCAGCGCGGCCGTCGCGCGCAGTCGGTCGCGCTCGGACTGCGACAATTCAGACTGCACGCGCTCCAGCGCGATGCGCATGGGGGAGAGCAGGCTCTCGATGGCGTGCTGCCGTTGGGCCATCTCCTCTGAGGTGGCGTTGGCCGTGAGGTCGAGCTCGGCTTGGGTGAGCGCGGACAACGCAGCCCGGTTGCGGGCCAGCAAGTAACCGAGGCTGCCGCCGAGGGCGACGCCGAGGAGCAAGAACAGCAGGGCCAGATCCATCTGACGAGCATGACCGAGGGGTCTGACAGTTCCGGCCCGGCCCGTAGACTGGGCGTCCGTGGCCCTAACTATCGGTATCGTCGGACTGCCCAACGTCGGCAAGTCCACCCTGTTCAACGCGCTCACGCGTAACGATGTGCTCGCGGCGAACTACCCGTTCGCTACCATCGAGCCCAACGTCGGGGTGGTCGGCGTCCCCGACGAGCGACTCGAAGTCCTGGCCAAGATCTTCGGATCGGCCAAGATCCTGCCGGCCACGGTCAGCTTCGTCGACATCGCCGGAATCGTGCGCGGCGCCTCGGAGGGGGCCGGGCTCGGCAACAAGTTCCTGGCCAACATTCGCGAGGCCGACGCCATGTGCCAGGTCATCCGGGCCTTCACCGACCCCGACGTCGTGCACGTGGACGGCAAGGTCTCGCCGGCCGACGACATCGAGACGATCAACACCGAGTTGATGCTGGCTGACCTGCAGACAATCGAGAAGGCGTTGCCGCGGCTGGAGAAAGAGGCCCGAGTCCAGAAGGACAAAGTAGCCGTCGTGGCCGCCGTCAAGGAAGCGCAAAAAGTGCTTGAGGCCGGGCGCACCGTGTTCGCCGCCCAGCTCGACCCCGAGCCGCTGCGCGAGCTGCATCTGCTCTCGGCCAAGCCGTTCATCTACGTCTTCAACGTCGATCCGGGCGAGCTGGGCAATGAGGACTTCATCGCGGAGCTGCGTGAGCTAGTCGCGCCGGCCGACGCGATCTTCCTCGACGCCAAGACCGAAGCCGAGCTGATGGAACTCGAACCGGCCGACGCCTTAGAGCTGCTTCAGTCGATGGGCGTTGATGAATCGGGGCTGGACAAGCTGGCCCGGGTCGGCTTCCAGACCCTTGGGCTGCAGACCTATCTGACCGCCGGGCCGAAAGAGGCCCGGGCCTGGACCATCGACAAGGGCGCCACCGCGCCGCAGGCGGCCGGCGTCATCCACACCGATTTCGAGCGTGGCTTCATCAAGGCCGAAATCGTCTCCTACGCCGACCTGGTCGCCGCCGGCTCGATGGCCGAGGCGAAGGCGAAGGGCAAGGTCCGCATCGAGGGCAAGGATTACGTCATGGCCGATGGGGACGTCGTCGAGTTCCGCTTCAACGTCTGAGTCTCGGCGCTCAGTCCAGGCAGAACTCGTTGCCCTCGGGGTCGCGCATCACGATCC
>JAOPUY010000597.1 GCA_025963265.1 Frankiales bacterium
GACCGGGTAGTCGACCGCGAGTTTCCGCGCGAGCTCAAGGCAATCGTCGAAGTTGCCGTCAACCTGCAGCAGTGTTGCGCCGTGCACCAATGCCTGCGCCATCTTGCCGAGCGCGACCTTGCCCTGAGGCACCAGCACCGCGCACAGCATGCCGGCCCGCACGGCGTAAGCCGCCGCCGAGGCCGAGGTGTTGCCGGTCGAGGCGCAGATCACCGCTTTCGCACCGGCCTCGGCCGCCTTCGAGATGGCCATCGTCATGCCCCGGTCCTTGAACGATCCGGTCGGATTCGCGCCTTCGACTTTGAGGAAGACCTCGGCGTCGACTAGTTGGGACAACCGGTTCGCGGGAACCAGCGGAGTGCCGCCCTCATACAGCGTGATGATCGGCGTGCTGGCGTTGACGGGCAGCCGATCACGGTAAGCCTCAATCAAGCCAGGCCAGGCGCTGCCCTGGTACTGCCGTCCGGTCATGTCACTTTCTCCTGCCAGCTATGAGAATTCTCCACCCGGCGCGACATCGCGCCGAGGTCAGGCGATCATTCGGTGGACATGCCCTCCACCCGCATCACGCTGCCCGCGCGTCGGATGAACTCATACTCCGACAACCGTTTGACGGTCGAGGCCAACGCGGCGTCGGGGGCGCTGTGGGTGACTAGCACCAGCGTCGCCGCGTCGCCGCGGCCCTCTTGGCGCACCGTCTGGATGCTCACGCCGTTGTCAGCGAACGCCTGCGCGACGGCGGCCAGCACACCGGGACGGTCAGCGACGTCCAACGAGACGTGGTAGCGGGTCAGGACGTCGCCCATGGGCTGGATCCGCAGATCGGCGTAGGCGCTCTCGCCGGCCCCGCGGCTGCCGCTGACCCGATTTCGAGCCACCGCGACGAGGTCGCCCAGCACGGCGCTGGCCGTCGGCTCGCCGCCGGCGCCCCGACCGTAGAACATCAACGAGCCGGCGGCCGCGGCCTCGACGAAGACTGCGTTGAAGGCGTCCCCGACCCCGGCCAGCGGATGGGACAGCGGGATCATGGCCGGATGCACTCGGACCGACACCGAGGGTTGGCCGTCCACCTCGGTGCGCTCGCAGATCGCCAGCAGTTTCACCGTGCAGCCCATCGCCGCCGCGCTGGCCACATCGGCCGCGCTGACCTCGCTGATGCCCTCCCGGTGGACGTCGGCGATGGTCACCCGGGTGTGGAAGGCCAGTCCGGCCAGGATCGCCGCTTTGGCCGCGGCGTCGAACCCGTCGATGTCAGCCGTCGGGTCGGCTTCGGCGTACCCGAGCGCGGTGGCCTCGGCCAGCGCCTCCGCGAAGCCGGCGCCGGTCGCGCTCATCCGCGAGAGGATGAAGTTGGTGGTGCCGTTGACGATCCCGATCACCCGGGTGATTCGGTCCCCGGCCAGGGACTCGCGCAGCGGTCGCAGCAACGGAATGGCGCCGGCCACCGCTGCCTCGTAGTAGAGGTCCACGCCGTTGGCCTCGGCCGCCGCGTGCAGGGTGGCGCCGTCCTCGGCCAGCAACGCCTTGTTCGCGCTGACCACGCTCTTGCCTGACTTGAGCGCGGCCAGCAACAGGCTGCGGACCGGTTCGATGCCGCCGATCACCTCGACCACCAGGTCGATGTCCTCGCGATTGACCAGAGCGTGGGCGTCGGTGGTCAGCAGCTGCGCCGGCACGTCGGTGTGGCGGCCAGGCCGGCGGACGGCGATCCCGGCCAGCTCCAGCGGCACCCCGACCCGGGCGGTGAAATCGTCGGCCTGCTCGAGCAGCAGCCGGGCCACAGCGGAGCCGACCACGCCGCAGCCGAGCAGCGCGACCCGCAACGGAGTGCGCTTCTCCCCTATCCCATCAGTCATTTCTCGCCAACCCCTAGATCGCGCGCGGCGGCCGCCGGCTCGCTGAACCAGCCCACGTCGGTGGCCATCACGTCGTCGAAGGACTCGCGCCGGATGATCACGCGGTCCTCGCCGGCCGCCAGGGCCACCACAGGCGGACGGGGAATCCGGTTGTAGTTGCTGGCCATCGCGTAGCAGTAAGCGCCGGTGGCGGCCACCGCGAGCAAGTCTCCGGGACCGATGTCACCCGGCAGCCAGCAGTCTCGGACCACGATGTCCCCGCTCTCGCAGTGCTTGCCGACCACGCGGCACAGCACGCTTTCGGCCGCGGACTCGCGATTGGCCAGCACGACGGTGTACTCGGCGTCGTAGAGCGCGGTGCGGATGTTGTCGCTCATGCCGCCGTCGACCGACACGTAGGTGCGCACGACGCCGCCGTCGAGGGTGACGGGCTTGACCGTCCCGACGCCGTAGAGCGTCACCATGGCCGGCCCGATGATCGCCCGGCCCGGCTCGACCGACAGCCGAGGCGGGGCGAGCGAGGCCCGCGCGCACTCGATCGCGATGATCTCCCGCAGTCGCTTGGCGATCTCGCTCGGCGACTGCGGCTTGTCGGCGGCGGTGTAGGCGATGCCCAGGCCACCGCCGAGATCGATCTCGGCCAGTTGCAAGCCGTGTTGGTCGCGGATCTGGGCCAGCAGCTCGATCACCCGGTGCGCGGCGACCTCGAATCCGGCGGTGTCGAAGATCTGCGAGCCGATATGGGAGTGCAGCCCGATCAGCTCCAGGGACGGATGGGCCAGCACCTCGGCCACGGCGGCGATCGCCTCGCCGTGGGTGAGCGAGAAGCCGAATTTCTGATCCTCGTGGGCGGTCGCGATGAACTCGTGCGTGTGCGCCTCGACGCCGACCGTGACCCGGATCAGCACCCGCTGCCGGACGCCGGCCGCGCGGGCCAGCTCGGCCAGCCGGGCGATCTCAGCGAAGCTGTCGAGCACCACCCGCCCGACCCCGGCCTCGACCGCGGCCGTGAGCTCGGCGGCGGACTTGTTGTTGCCGTGCAAGGCC
>JAOPUY010000605.1 GCA_025963265.1 Frankiales bacterium
GTGATACCCACCGCCACGATGAAGCCGGCGATGCCGGCCAGGGTCAGGGTGAAGCCGATCTGATGGCCGAGGATCACCAGCATCGCGTAGGTCAGGCCGCCGGACACGAGAAGCGAGGCGATGGTGACCAGTCCGAGCGCTCGGTAGTAGAGCAGCGAGTAGATGACGACCAGGAAGAGGCCGATGCCGCCGGCCAACAGGCCGGATTTCAGCTGCGAGGAGCCGAGGCTGGCCGAGACGCTCTCGACCTCCTGGGCGGTGAAGTTCAACGGCAACGCCCCGTACTTCAGGGAGTTGGCGAAGTTCTTGGCCTGACTCGGGCTAAACGAACCGGTGATCTGGGTGTCGCCGGTGATGGTCTCGGAGATCTGGGCGGCTTCCGCGACCTCGCCGTCGAGCGTGTAGGCCACGGTGTTCGCCGGGTCGTCGGGGGTGGCGGTCTGGTTGTGGGCGGCGGTGTACTTGGCCCACTGCTGCTGGCCGGTCGTCTTCAGGCTCAGGTTGATCGTCCAGCCGGTCTGTCCGGGCACGGTGCCTGGGGCCAAGGCGGTCGCTGAGCTGATTTCCTTGCCCTGGACGATGACCGCGCCGAGCAGATACTTCGCAGACGTGCCGCCGGGGACCGCGCCTGCGTCGCAGGTCACCATCGGCTGGTTGACGTCGTCGACCGGCTGCTGCTTGGAGTCACAATTCCAGGCCGTCAAGACCGCCTGGACCTTGGCTTGCTGATCAGCCGTGAGGGCGTTGTACGCCGCCTCGTCCTTGGGCGGGGCGAAGCCGAGGCCGGCCCATTGGTTCACGGTGCCGCTGGTCACCGCAGCTGTGCCGCTGCCCGAGGCGCTGGCCGAGGGCGACGCCGCCGGACTGGCGGACGGCGTAGCGGCCGTAGTGGCGGCGGCGGTCGCCGTGGCCGTCGCGCTGCCGGCCAGTTGCGGCACGACCCGTCCCTCAGCCGAGGTCGAGGCTTTCGGGGTGGCTGAGGCGGTCGGCGCGGCGGAGGCGGTGGAACTCGCCTTGGCCGTTGCCCCCGCGCTGGTCGAGGCCTTCGCCCCGGACGCGGTCGCGCTGGCCGAGGCGGTGGGAGTGGCCGAGGCGCTGTCGGTGGAGAACGTAGCGGGGACGGCCGCGACGATCAGCGGCCGGAAGTTCAAGGCGAAGGCGTCGCCGACGTGGGTGAGCGAGTCGCTGCTCTTGCCCGGGACCGACACGACGATCCGGTCGTTGCCCTGGATCTGGACTGTCGAGTTAGCGACACCGAGCCCGTTGACCCGCTGCTCGATGATCGACTGGGCGGTCCGCATGGACGCCGGGGTGGGCTGTTTGCCGTTGTCGGTCTGGGCGACCAGGGTGACCTGCGCGCCGCCCTCGAGGTCGAGGCCGAGTTTCGGCGTGTGCCGCTGTCCGGGCCAGAAGACGACGCCGTAGAGCAAGATGAGCAGCGCGAGCAGGGACGCGAAGTACGGCCCGACGCGCAGCGTTCCGGCAGATGGTGGCACGGAAAATGATCTCCTTGTGTTCGTCCGGCACGCCGCAACCCCTCATTCGGGTGCAGGTGCTCGGCCCCGCTGGACACGTTTCAGGGCAGGGTGCGCCGCCAAGTATGACGGACGTACATAGAAATCACACCAGTGACAGTCGGAGACGGTCAGTCCGGCGTCTCGGTGTCAGGATCGTCAGGCAGCTCGCCGAGCGGCTCGCGGTACTGCGGGGCCACCTCGTCTACCTCCCGCAATGCCGCTATTGTCCACTTGACTTCGACGCCCGGCGCGATCGAGAGGATTGCGGTCTGCTCCTGCATGTCGACCGACACGACCGTGGCATACAGGCCCGACGTGGTCATGACGTCGGTGCCCAAGCGGAGCCGGCTGGTGCGTTGGGCGGTCTGGGTCTCGGTGCGCGCCTTCCCTCGCCGGTTCAACAGCAACAAGCCGCCGAACAGCACTACCAGGATGACCACCGGAAGAAACGTCACAGAGCTGGGCCTTTTCGTTGATCGAACGCCAAGCCCGCTGAACTGCGGGCGACGAGAATAGGACCTAGCTTAAGCGTCGAAGAGGGTAGGTCCAGCCAGCCCGAGCGGGGTGCTGGGCGGCGTCAGGCCGAGGTGGTGCCAGGCCGCCGGCGTCGCCACCCGGCCGCGTGGCGTGCGGGCCAGCAGGCCGGCCCGGACCAGGAACGGCTCGGCCACCTCCTCGACCGTCTCGATCTCCTCGCCGACCGCCACCGCCAGGGTGCTGACGCCGACCGGTCCGCCGCCGAATCGGCGCACTAAGGCCCCCAAAACCGCCTTGTCCAGGCGGTCTAAACCCATCTCGTCGACGTCGTAGACCGCTAGCGCGGCGTGCGCGACCTCGGCCGTCACAACCCCGTCGGCCCGGACCTCGGCGTAGTCGCGAACCCGCCGCAGCAGCCGGTTGGCGATCCGCGGCGTGCCGCGCGAGCGGCTGGCGATCTCAGCCGCGCCCTCGGTCGTCATGCTGACCCCGAGTAGTTGGGCTGAGCGAACCAGCACCTGCTCGAGCTCGGGGACGTCGTAGAAATCCATGTGCGCGGTGAAGCCGAACCGGTCCCGCAACGGGCCGGTCAGCAGGCCGGCCCGGGTGGTCGCGCCGACCAGCGTGAACGGGGCCAGCTCCAGCGGGATCGCCGTGGCCCCGGGGCCCTTGCCGACGATGACGTCGACTCGGTAGTCCTCCATCGCCATGTAGAGCAGTTCCTCGGCTGGACGGGCGATCCGGTGGATCTCGTCGATGAACAGCACCTCGCCTTCGCTGAGGCTGGTCAGCAGGGCGGCCAGGTCGCCGGCCCGCTCGATGGCCGGGCCGGAGGTGAGCCGGAACGGGGCCCCGAGCTCGGCCGCGATGATCATCGCGAGGCTGGTCTTGCCCAGTCCGGGCGGCCCGGAGAGCAGCACGTGATCCGGTGGGCGCTGGCGCAGCAGAGCGCTCTCGAGCACGACTTGCAGCTGCTCGCGCACTTTCGGCTGGCCGACGAACTCGGTCAGCTGCCTCGGCCGCAGGCTGGCCTCGACCTCGGTCTCGTCCACCTCGGGCAGCGGCGAGACGACGTCGCGCTCAAGGCTCACGTCGCGCTCGAGACGGCCGTCGCGCCCAAGGTCGCCGCCGCTCATAAATCACCCCGAAGTTCATCCCCTGTTCGCCCCGCCGAGAGCGACATAGCGCCGGAAATCATCGGTTGCGGCCGAGCAACTGGATGGCTCGTCGCAGGATGACCGCGACCTCCGGATTGTCGGCCGGATCAGCCTCGGCGTCGGCCGTGACCAGCTCGATCGCCTCCGCGGCCTCCTTGCCGGAGAATCCGAGGCCGGCCAGGGCGTGCACGACCTGGTCCTTCCACGGCGCGATGGCCGTGACTCCGGCCAGGCCCTCCGCGCTGGCATCCGAGCCGTCGATCGCGCCGATCCGGTCGCGGAGCTCGATCACTATCTTCTCCGCGCCCTTGCGTCCGATGCCCGGCACCTTGACCAGCGTCGCGAAGTCGCTGGTCGCGATCGCCCGGCGCACCTCGCGGGGCGGCATCACCCCGAGGATCGTCTGCGACAGCTTCGGGCCGACGCCGTTGGCCGTTTGCAGCAGCTCGAACAGGCTGCGCTCGTCGACGTCGGCAAAGCCGTAGAGAGTCAGCGAGTCCTCCCGCACGACCAGGCTGGTGGCCAGCCGCGCGGTCTCGCCGACCCGCAGCCGGGCCAGGGTGCCGGGCGCGCAGGACACGGCCAGGCCGACTCCCCCGACCTCGACGACGGCGCCGTCCGATCCGATCGCCGCCACCATCCCGCGCACGCTGGCGATCATCGCTCGTCCTCCGGTGTGCTTTGCCCGGCTCGCGGGGCGGCCTCGGCCGCACGCTGAGTCGGCACGGCCTCGAATCGGGTGCTGACGACCTTCAACACCGGCTTGGTCGGCGCGACGCCGAACGGGTTGCCCGAGGGCGCGTCGCCGCGGGCC
>JAOPUY010000607.1 GCA_025963265.1 Frankiales bacterium
CGACCACGAATAGAGGCCATACAGCAACGCGTAGCTGGCCCAGATCAGGTGGTAGGGGATTGTCTCCTCACCGGCCAACAGGTAAGTGAGCCATGCGTTGACGCAAGCGAACACGAACCACGCCCCCGCGAGAGTGGTCTTAGCCCGTCGCGAGTCGATATCCGGCATATCGCACCGTCTGGATGCTGTTGGCGGGGAGTTTCACCCGTAGCCGTTGGATGTAGACGTCGACGACGTTCGTCTTCGGGTCGAAGTCGATCCCCCAAACGTTGGCTAGGAGCTCTGCCCGGGTGCAGGTACTGCCACGCCGGTGAAGCAGATGGGCCAGGAGCAAGAACTCCCGCTGGGACAGCTCCAAGTGGCGAGCACCGATGACGAGTTCTCGTCGCTGCAGATCCAGCTCGAAGCCGGACCCGCTCATGAAACGGGGGCCGGCTCCTCGTTGTATCGCCGCTTCGTCCCGGAGCCGAGCGCGGACCCGGGCCAGAAACTCACCGTTGGTGAATGGCTTGGCGATGAAGTCGGCCGCACCGCCATCGAACGCGGCCACTCGTCGCTCGACCTCGGTGACCGCCGAGACGATCAGCACCTGCGTGCTCGGTCGCGCCTCTAACACATGGTGTAAGACCTCTTCCCCACTGAGGTCCGGGAGCATCAGATCCAGGATGACGAGATCCGGTGATTCTAGGGATGCACACCGAACGGCCGAGGCGCCGTCCGCGGCTGCGGTGACCCGATGTCCAGCATCGGTCAGCAGCCGTTCGAGCAAAAGGCAAAGGTCCGGCTCGTCTTCGACGACCAGTACGTTCGCCATATCCCGGTAATTCCCCCGTCCGTGTTCGCTGACCCGACGCGAGACGCTTCTGCGTGTCGTCCCCTTCGTCTACCACACCAGACCGGGAAAGCCTAGGTTGTCTTGTCCCGAGATCGAGATCTCCGGCGCTCCTCCCAACCCTGAAAGCTGGGCCGGGTCGCCGTGCGCGGAGATCCGCGAAACGCTCGGCCGCCGTTTCAGTGTGGCGTTTTCGCCTGCGTGCGCTTTGCCGATCGCCCAGCTTGAGGTGATCGGACTCCCAGCAGATGCAGAAGCTGCGCAGAACATAAATAGCCAGGATGAAGACGCTGTCCTCCGATCTGGCCCCAAGGAATCCTGCGATGCCCGTGATGAGCGCCCCACCAAGCGCACTGGACAGCGCGCTGTCGAGTTCGTCGGAGACCGTCGTCCCGACGCGCTTACGGGTTTTCGCTGGCGGTTCCGGGTCCTTGCGACGCCGGCTTCTGGTCAGCGGCGTTTCGCTTCTGCTGTTGGTCGCGGCCGCTCTGAGCTTCCGGATCGCCGACGCGGACAGCGGCTATGACTTCCTGGACTTGCTCCGCGCCGTGGGGCAGGACGCAGCGCGCCTGCGTTGGCAGTTCGCGGGCGTCGTCGTCGTGCTGTGCTGCGCGCACTACGTCGCCACGGCTGTCGCCGCTCGGGCGGCCGCGGGGCTCCCGCTGCCCTTGGGCGAGGCCGTGCTGGTTCAGTTGGCGGCCTCCGCCGCGAACCGGATCACCCCAGCGGGTCTGGGCGGTTCAGCCGTCACCGCCCGGTATCTCACCAAGCGCGGGCTTCCAGCCGGTGCCGCCATCGGCTCGGTGATCGCCTTGGACGTCCTGGGTGCGGTCGCGGACTTGCTGGTTGTGGCCCCGCTGGTGTTCTTCGGCCGCTGGGTCGGTCTGGGCGGGGGAGCGGCCGAGGCGGCCCGGCTCGGCGCGAGAGTGTCCGGGATGTCGAGCCTGGCGCGCTCGGCGTGGGTTTGGGGCGCGGTCGGGGTCGTCGTGATCTGCCTGCTGCTGGCTCGGGGCCGGATCGCCGGCTCCCTCCGACGCGGGTCGGCCAACTTCCTGTCTCCCCTCGGTCGGCTGATGCGGCGCCCTAGCGGTCTGGCTACGGTGCTGGCGGCCTCTGGTGCGACCACCCTGTTACTGGCGCTCGCCTTCGCGGTGAGCGTCGCGATGGTCCCCGGGCCGGCTCCTCAGGTGAGCTCCGGCGCGCTGGTCATCGGGTTCATGCTCGGCTCGGCCGCCTCGAACGCCATTCCGACCCCGGCCGGGATCGGCGCCACCGAGACGGCGCTGGTCGGCGTCCTGCTTGTGGGCGGGATCTCCATCGCGCACGCGGTCGAGGTGGTGGTCATCTTCCGCGTCATCACCTTCTGGATCCCACCGCTGCTCGGGCTGCTATCCAGCGGGCACCTGCGCCGCCGGGGCGCGCTGTGACCCGACGTCGCCGGCGACAGGCTGCCGCGTCAAACTCTGGCGACCGGGAGTCGACGTCGGTGCCAGGAGGAGGAAGCCCATGGCAAGCCTCGTGCCCGTCGTCGGTCTCAGCCTAGGAGCCGCGTTCGTTTTTGCGGCTTCGACCTCGTTGAAGCACGCAAGCGCGGCTACCGCGCCTGATGCCTTGAGCCTGCAACCCAGGAAGATCGGAGCTTTTCTGCGGGCGACTGTCTCCCACCGGCTCTGGCTGATGGCCATCGGCTGCGACGTCGTCGCCCTCGCACTGCAAGTCTCGGCGCTGCATCTCGGTGCGCTCTCGCTCGTGCAGCCGTTGCTGATCAGCGGCTTGCTTTTCGCGCTGCTGTTTCGCCGATTCACAAGCCACCAAGCTGTGAGCGGCCGTGAGCTGTGCTGGGCACTCGTTTTGACGACCGCGCTGGCGGGGTTTCTCCTGCTGGCCTCGACGCGCGCGTCCTCGGGCGCGGATGCCGGTCCTGATCGACTGCCGGCGGTCCTGGCGGGCGCGGTGGGCTTCGTGCTCGGCGCGGTCTGCGTCGAGATCGGACGTCGCCAGCGAGGGCGGGCCCGGGCTGCCGCGCCGCTCGGGATAACCGTCGGAATGATCTATGCCGCCTCCGCCGCGCTGCT
>JAOPUY010000609.1 GCA_025963265.1 Frankiales bacterium
TTGATACATAGCCCGGAAAGTCATCGGAGGTTGATCAGACTGCCCCAAAACGGTCAGCAATCGGCCAAATCAGTTTGATTCGTGGTGTATCAGCAGTGATCCTTTGCGCTCCTGAGATTTTGTAAGCAGCAAGAAATGAATGGGTTCTGGTTCGGGCAATGTTCGACGCCTAGGCTCTGAGCGCATTGCGTCACAAGTTCAAAACCCCCGGGACTGTGAGGACTCATGAATGCCGCGGAAATGACACCGGATGATCGCGAGGATGCGAACGCCCCCGCTACTGGGCGAGCTCGATCTCTCGCGGTAGTCGCCGGCGATGCGTTCTCCGACTATCGCGATGGTGATCCGAACCGGATGTCCGATCTGGTCCGCGCCGTAACGCCGATCCTCTGGCACACGGTGCGCTCCTATCGACTGGACAACCAGAGCGCGGAAGACGTTCTCCAGTCGACCTGGATGGCACTCGTTCGGCGCGCGGATTCGATTGCCGATCCCCGCGCGGTGCTCCAATGGCTGATCGTGACGGCCCGCCACGAGGCCTGGCGAGTCGCGACGGCGCAGCGCAAGGTCAACCCGACTGATTGGGAGAACGACGACCTGATCGCCTCGGTTTCGGATCAGCCCGAGCCCGTGGTCGTGCAGGACGCGCAGGACGCGACGTTGTGGAGCCAGCTCGAGCAGCTGTCGCCGCGCTGCCAGCAACTGCTGCGGGTCATCGCCTTCGCTGACCGGCCGGATTACACCGAGCTCGCCCGGGCGCTGGGGATGCCGGTCGGCAGCATCGGCCCGACCCGAGGCCGCTGCCTGGCCAAACTTCGAGCCTCGCTGCGCACCGACGCCCGGTGGGAGGACCGATGACCAACCCGAATGCCGAGGCGTGGGAGCTACTGGCCGAGCTGCCGTTGGATGACCAGGACGCCGCGGTGCTGGCCGGCCTGGCGGCGGTGTACGACAGCCTCGACCCGATGCCGGCCGGATTGGTCGAGCGGCTGCAGTTCGCCGTCAGCCTCGACGCCCTCAACGCCGAGCTCGCGGAGCTGCAAGTGGCCGGCGAGCTTGCCGGCGCTCGCGGGGGCGAGGTCAGCGAGGTCAAGACGCTCACCTTCACCAGCGACGCCCTGACGACGATGGTCACGATCAGCGCGGCCGGCCCGGACCGGGTGCGGATCGACGGTTGGATCGCGCCCGCCCAAGAGGCACGGGTCGAGTTGCGCCAGGTCGCGGTCTCGCGCACGGTGACCGCGGACTCCGACGGCCGCTTCGTCTTCGACGATGTGCCGCACGGCCTCAGCCGGTTTCTCGTCCGGGTTGCCGTGGCGTCCAGCCGACCGCCGGTCATCACGCCCGCGGTCGAGCTCTAGCGCCACCTGACCATGTCCTGTCCATCCTTCGGTAGCCACGTGTTGGGGTATTGATGAGTTCCGATTCGACGCCAAGCAACGACGTTCACAATCCGGCCCGCACGCGCGACGCCCGATTCAGTCCGCCCGCCTACGTGCTGAACAAGCACGCGAGCAAGGTGCTCGATCCAGACACCGCGGTGCGATTGAAGAACCAGCGCGACGTCCGGCCGACCACGTACGTCGCGGCCAACCTGCTCATCGGGCTCGGTGACTGGCAGGACTCGCGGTTGCAAGCCGCATTGCAGGCCGCCGCCGAGCTGGCGGGGCTCCGACTGGGCGCGGTCGACTTCGACCGCGAACTCGTCGAAGTCGCGGAGCGGAACGGATTGAGGGAGCTCGCCGACCGGCTGCTCACGGTCCGAGTGTCCTTGGAGCCGCTCGATGACTCCACGCCGAGTCTGCCCGCCGACGCCTGGCCGGTGCTGCAGAACTTCCGCGCGGGGGCCGCTGATTCGCCCGAGCTCATCGACCGGGTCTCCCTCGACCACCTGTTCACGGCGAACAGCATCGGTGGCGCCGGCTACATGGGCACGGGCTACATGGGCACCGGGTACATGGGCACCGGCTACATGGGCACGGGGTACATGGGCACCGGCGTCTCCCCGAGCGTGGCCTACGGGATACCAGGCAGCGGCGGTCGCGCCCCTGTCACCTGGCTGGGTCCAGAGCCCACGCGGTGCCCCGATGCGGCCCGGACGGCCCGGCGTCCGGTCGTCGCGATCCTCGACACCGGCGCGGGTCGACACCCGTGGTTGCCCGACGCGATCGTGGACCGCAACCCGACGGTCGACGGCGCCCTGCTGATCGGAATGCCCGAGGGCCCGTACAGCGCCGAGTCGCATGGCTCGGTGAACGACCCGCTCGAGGGGGTCTTGGACTCCGATGCCGGCCACGGCACCTTCATCGCCGGGCTAATCCGGCAGACCTGCCCAGATGCCGATATCCTGGCCGCCCGCGTGATGCACGGCGACGGCGCCGTCTCCGAGCACGTGCTGCTGACCGCGCTGAATCGGTTGGTGTTCCGGCAAGCACTCGCGGTCAAACAAGGTGATCGCGCGCAGGCGGTCGACGTCCTGTCGCTGTCCCTCGGCTACTACCACGAGCTTCCGGCCGATCAGGCCATGGACCACAAGTTGCTCGCGCCGCTGCTCGAGTTGGGCCGACTCGGCGTCGTCACGGTGGCCGCGGCCGGAAACGACTCGACCGACCGGCACTTCTACCCGGCCGGCTTCGCCCCGCACCCGCACAGCCAGATGCCCGAGAGCCTCGCGGCCCTTCCGGTCATCAGCGTCGGGGCGCTCAATCCGGACGAGCGCTTCGTGGCCCTGTTCAGCAACGACGGCAATTGGGTGCTGTGCCGCCGCCCGGGGGCCGCCCTCGTGAGCACGATGCCGATCGACATGAACGGCTCGCTGGGCCCGATCGCCGAGGTCCGGCTGGCCAACGGCGAGCGGCGCGCGACCATCGATCCGGACGACTACAGCGGCGGGTTCGCGACCTGGAGCGGCACCTCGTTCGCGGCCCCGGTGCTGGCCGGTCAAATCGCCCAGTTCATCCAGCAGCTTCCACAATTCGACGACGTCGCCGTTTCCCAGGCCCTC
>JAOPUY010000021.1 GCA_025963265.1 Frankiales bacterium
GGCCTTGAACAGCTCGTCCTCGTCCACGGGCGCGCCATCTGAGATGTGGGCAGGCGCACCTTGGCTGCAAGGACTTCGACCTGGTCAGACGAGGCTACGCGGCCGACGATCCGTGGGCTTGTCAACCGGCATGTTGCGGGACGTACGAAGCCGCGGCCATCACGATGGCCGCAGAAATCATCATCGGCCTCGGGATGCGAGCGGCGTTCTCGTTTTACTTTGGCCGCAGGGGGCTCTCCGTCAAGGCAGTGAGGCGCTTACGGACCCAGCACGGCGGCATCAGCTGCCCGTGCTGGGTCCGGCCAGCATAACGCCCACCGGATCGAACTCGATGACCTCAGGTTGCGGGCCTGATTGGTCCACGCCTGTGCGCGCCACAGCTGGCCCGACGACCTCTTGGTTGAACTTCTCGCACTGCTCCTTAGAGTCCCAAACCTCGATCATTTCGAAGCCTTGCTCGGTCGCGCGTGCTACGTGGAAGATCAGCCCGACCCCTGATTCGCCGCCGGTTGCCTTCATGACCTCGGCGTGCGATGCCTCGTAGGCCTGTATAGGTGCTGGCACTCGGACGATGACGCCGTAGGTCATAGGTTCCGCCTGAGGGTTGGAAGTGATGCTCTCATCAGACGCCGGCGGGAGCGGCGCGTCAAGCATCGCAATTGGGTGGGCGGGGCCAATACACGCGAGGCCTCCTTCGGTGGCAATTAACTGCTCTGGCGTTCAGAACAGTCGGCTGGGCCGCAGCCGGATAGGGGCGACGGCCTGGCGGGGCCCATAGCCGACTCGCCTCGGGACTGTCTCACGCTGCGAGTAGGAGGCGGTCGGGCGCGGCGTTCGCGAGGCTAGATCTGCTGGTGGCTGCCCGGCCTCACGGACCGTAGGAGGAACGATCATGGCCGACCAACCCAAGACCTACGTAGAGGGCGACCGGTTCCCCGGCCGCATCGGGAGGACATGGGAGGACTCGGAGGCTGCGTTCCCGATGCCCCCGTCCGCGCCGGAGGGCGCGCCGAATGTCATGTACATCGTGATCGATGACATCGGGTTCGGCTGGATCGAGCCGTTCGGGGGCCTGATCCGCACGCCGAACATCCAGCGACTGATGGACAACGGCCTCGGCTATACGAACTTCACCACGACGGCGCTGTGCTCTCCGACCCGCGCCGCATTGGTGACCGGTCGCAACCACCATTCCGTGGGCATGGCCGCCATCACTGAGATGGCTACTGGCTTCCCCGGTTACAACGGCCGTCAGCCGCAGAACAAGGCTGGCATCGCCGCGATGCTGCATCAGCGGGGCTACACCAGCTACTGCGTCGGCAAGTGGCACAACACGCCGTCGGAGGAGACCAGCCTCGCCGGGCCGTATGACCGCTGGCCCGACGGCTCCGTGTTCGGCTTCGACCGCTTCTACGGCTTCCTGGGCGGCGACTGCGATCAGTGGCACCCGAAGCTGTTCATGGATCGCGAGCCGGTCGACACCACCGGCGACCCCGACGACGGATATCACCTCTCTCAAGACCTGGTCGATCAGACGATCCGGTGGGTCACCAGTCACCACTCTCTTGCCCCGGACAAGCCGTGGCTGACGTGGCTGGCGTTCGGCGCGATGCACGCCCCGCATCACATCTGGGGCGAGTGGGCCGACCGCTACAAAGGCATGTTCGACCAGGGCTGGGACGTCTACCGCGAGGAGACCCTCGCCCGGCAGAAGGCCCTGGGCATCCTGCCGGACCACACCCAGCTGACCCCTATGCTGGAGGGCGTCCAGCGCTGGGACGAGCTGTCGGAGGACGCGAAGCGCCTCTTCGCCCGGATGGCCGAACTCTACGCCGGTTACATGGAGCACACCGACGCCCAGATCGGCCGGCTGATCGACGCCCTGGAGATGAGCGGGCAGCTGGCCAACACCCTGCTGTTCGTGTTCGTCGGGGACAACGGCTCCTCTGGCGAGGGCGGCCTGGAGGGCTTGTTCAACGAGCAGTCGGTGACGGTCGGCGGCGAGACATTGGCTCAGAACGTCGGCCGAATCGACAAGCTCGGCCAGCCCGGGTCCTACAACCACTACCCGGTCGGGTGGGCGATGGCCGGCAACACCCCGTTCCAGCTGTGCAAGCAGTACACCCACTTCGGCGGCATCCGAAACCCGATGGTCGTCCACTGGCCGTCCGGCATCGCCGCCAAGGGCGAACTGCGCCACCAGTACCACCACGTCACCGACATCGTCCCGACCATCTTGGACGCGATCGGGGTGCAGGCCCCCCGGTTCATCAACGGCGTCCAGCAAGAGCCGGTCGAGGGTTACTCGATGGCCTACTCGTTCGACAGCCCCACCGCGGCAACGACGCACGTGACCCAGTACTACGAGATGATGGGCAACCGGGGCTTGACCCACGACGGCTGGAAGATCGCCACCTACCACGGCCGCAAGCCCTGGGAGAACAAGGCGGCCTGGGGATTCGACCAAGACCACTGGGAGTTGTACGACCTGACCGCGGACCCGTCCGAGTCCAACGACCTCATGAGAGACCGCGACGCCGGCAACATGGACGACCCGATCGTCAAGAAGTGCCTGGACATGGTCAGCCTGTGGTGGGCCGAGGCCGGCAAATACCAAGTCCTGCCGCTCGACGACCGGTTTTACTCGCGGGCGCTGGGCCGCGAAGGCCTGTACACCGAGCACCAGAAGACGACGTTTTACCCCGGCGCGGTCCGCATCCAGCCGTTCGCGGCACCCCAGACCCTGAACCGGTCCTGGGCCATGTCCGCGACGATCGAGGTCCCCGAGGACGGCGCGAGCGGGCCGATAGCGGCGCTCGGCGGCGACTCCTCGGGCTGGTCGTTATACCTCAACGACTCGGTGCCGACCTTCGCCTACAACTACCCCGGCCCCGAGTACACCTTCATCCGCGCCGAAAACGCCCTGCCGGCCGGCCGCCACACCGTCCGTTACGAGTTCGAGAAGACCGGACCGGAACCCGTCGGAGCCGGCGGCAAGGGACGGCTCTTCGTCGGGGACCGCCTGGTGGCCGAGGGCGAGATCCCGCGGACCTGCACCGTCGGCTACACCATGGACGAGACATTCGACATCGGGTGGGACAAAGGAACTCCCGTGAGCCCCGACTACGGCCCCAACACCCCGTTCACCGGCTCCATCACCCAAGTCGAGTTCGACGTGCACCCCGACGTGCACCCCGATCTGGCCGCCTCGGACAAGCACGCCGAAGGCAAGTTCAGCGAGGCCATGCTTCGCCAATAGCGCATCTGCATCGCCTGGTGCGCTGAGTGCTGGAGCGGATGGGCATAGTTACAGGAGGCCCCAGGACGCTCGGTTGCACCGCCCAATTCTGACGCGACCGACCCCAACCCCTCGGCCCGGCAACACGCCTTTAGACCGTTCGCCCTCAATGGGGCGCGCGCAATGATGCCTCTGATCCGGCCGCGTTGCGAAAGCCAGCCTGCCGCCGCGTTAGCCCCCGTTAGGATCTCCTAAGCCGGGCGTCGCAGGTCCGATTCCTGCCGAGGGCACTTCTGGGGCGTCCGATGTTCCGGGGGGGTGGAATCGTGCCGGAGTTCGTTTTCGACGTAGTCGTGTTGGCCTTGATCCTCGGCGCTCTGCTGTATTTCGCCCGGCAGTGGCAAGGCCGTCGAAGCTCGCTCGATGCGACCGTTCTGCCGCTGCAGGCCCCGCCGGACGCGGCCTGGCAGGTGCGACACCTCGGCACCGATGACGACCAGACCGAGATCTTGCTCGTCCTCCGCGACCACGACACGAACCGGGTGTGGGACCGGCGGTCGTTCATGAAGATCGACAATCAGGATCCCGACTACGACAAGCGTTTCTACAACGCGATGGAAGACGCCCGCGCTCGCGCCGTCCTGCTCAACAGCCAACGGCCCTGAGGGCGAGGGGGCCAGTCTGCCCGGGCAGCGAGGTTTCCTCGGTTCCCGCTCAGTACGAGGCTTGCGGGGTGGCGGCGCGGTCCTGGTAACCGCCCTTGCTGGCCTGGCAGTAGAAGACGAGCAGGATGATCGTGCCGACGATCGGGATGAGCGCGATGAACATCCACCAGCCGGAGCGGTCCGTGTCGTGCAGGCGGCGCACCGACACCGCGAGGGACGGAAGCAGCAGCGCTAGCCCGACGATCAGCCCGAGGATAGAGCTTCCGATGGCCGCGTCGAGGATGCCGACGACGACCTCGACGATGAGCGTGAACAGCGCGAAGAACCAGAACTCGGGCCGCGTCGCCCGGCCGCCGAAGGTCGCGTACTTGGTGAAGCAGGTGCGGATGCTCTCGCCGAAACTCATGGTGTCCCCCGTGTCGTGGCCTAGGCCGCCCGGTTGCGGCTCTCGCGGCACGCATGAGCATGAGGCATGAGCGCGCTGATACGCATCAAGCTCGACGAATTCGGCGCGGGTTATTCACGGGTTATTCATGGGCGAGCGCGCTCGGAGGTTCGTCGCGGTCTGCGCCCCCGGCTTGCGTAGTGTCGAACGCCAGACACCGCTACCACCTCAACCCGAGTGTTTAGGAGCAGTCCGGCGATTGCCATAGTTAGCCGTCACTCGCCGTCGCGATCTCCTCAGCCGGGCGTCGCAGGGCCGATTCCTGCTGAGGGCACTGCCGAGGGCACTCACGAAAGGGACCTGACATGGCGAGCGCGACCGAGGGCATCGAGGGCCCTGACTCCACCGCGGTTCGCACGGCACTGTGGCGCGCGCTGCACACGCTGATCGATGAGCCGCCGCACG
>JAOPUY010000039.1 GCA_025963265.1 Frankiales bacterium
ATCGAGGACATGTTCGCCACCATGTACATCGCCGAGGGCGTCGGCCTGGCCGCCCCTCAAGTCGGCGTCGGCTGGCGGGTGTTCGTCTATGACTGCAATGACGATGAGGGCAACTACCACAAGGGCCACGTGGTCAACCCGGTGATCATCGCCGCCAGCGAGGAGGTCGACGACGCCGACGAGGGCTGCCTGTCGGTGCCGGGGCCCTACGCCTCAGTGGCGCGGCCGCACACCGTGACCGTGGCCGGGGTGGATCAGACCGGCCAGCCGGTCGAGGTGACCGGCTCGGGTTTCCTGGCTCGCTGCCTGGCCCACGAGACCGAGCACTTGCAGGGGATTCTCTACATCGACCACCTGAACCGTCGCAAGCGCAACCGAGTCCTGTCGACGATCGAGCCGTTCCCCTGGAACGCTGAGCTGCCAAGTAGTTTCTGAGTCCGGCCGGAGCGGGTAGCTGACGGCCGGCGCAACGGGCTCAGCCAGTCGAGGACCTGACGGTCAGGCGCCGGCGATCCGGGGCGCCGTCGGGTCCGCTCCGCCCTTGGCCTGCTCGCGCAGCACGTAGTCCTCGATCGCCTCGATGTTGTCCGGCGCCCGTTCGACGACGGTGAGCAGGTCGCTCATCCGGGCGGTCTCCTCGACCTGCTCCTTGATGAACCACTGAATGAACCCCTCGCTGGCGAAGTCGGCTTCCTCCCGCGAGGTCGCCATCAGGGCGAAGATCTGGGCCGTGACCCGCCGCTCCTGGGCCAGCGCCAACCGGATCGGCTCGACGACCGAGGCGAAATCGCACTTCGGAGCCTCCACCGCTGGGATCCGGACCTGGGCGTCGGAGTCGATGAGGTACTGCGCCATCATCATCGCGTGATTGCGTTCTTCCAGCGCCTGGCGGTAGAAGAAGGTCGCCAGCTGCGGCATCGTCAAGCCGTCGAAGTAAAGCGCCACCGCGACGTACTGCTGATGCGCCGCGAACTCGTTGCCGATCTGAGCGTTCAACTGGTCGAGGAAACGTTCAGCAGGCATTGATTCACTTTCGTCGGCCCGAGACTGGGCTAAGAGCGGCTACCAGCATTCTATCCAAGCAAGTGCGGCCAGACCCTTTCGCGGTCGGTTAGGCAATGCTAACCTAACGGCATGTCGAAGCCGAAGAAGAAGTGTTGCTCCGACAAGCCGCGCTGCAAGAACTGCCCGATCCGAATGCTGGCCGAGGGCCGGCTGCCTAAGGGCCTGACGGTCAAGCACCGCCGCTTGGTGAAGATCGCCGCCTGATCGGGTCTGACCGTCGACGGACGCGCACCCGGGCGGTCAGAGAGTCCCGGCCACCACTTCGGCGATCTGGACGGCGTTCAAGGCGGCGCCCTTGCGCAGGTTGTCGTTGCTGAGGAACAGCACCAGCCCGCGCCCGTCATCCACGCCGGAGTCCTGTCGGACCCGGCCCACGTAGGACGGGTCATGGCCGGCCGCCATCAACGGCGTGGGCACCTCGGTGACCACGACCCCGGGCGCCACGGCCAGGAGCTCTAGGGCCCGCGCGACCGACAGCGGCCGCGCGAACTCGACGTTCACCGACAGCGAGTGGCCGGAGAACACCGGCACCCGCACACAGGTCCCCGAGACGCGCAGGTCCGGGATCCCGAGGATCTTGCGGCTCTCGTTGCGCAGCTTCTGCTCCTCATCGGTCTCGAAGGAGCCGTCGTCGACGATCGAGCCCGCCAGCGGCAGGACGTTGAACGCGATCGGCGCGACGTACTTCACCGGGGCCGGGAACTGCAGCGCCGAGCCGTCGTAGGCCAGTTCGGAGGCGCGGTCCACGACCGCGCTGGCCTGGGTCGCCAGCTCTTCCACGCCGGCCAGGCCGGAGCCCGACACCGCCTGGTAGGTCGAGGCGATGAGCCGGATCAGCCCGGCCTCGTCGTGCAACGGCTTGAGGACGGGCATCGCAGCCATCGTCGTGCAGTTCGGGTTGGCGATGATCCCCTTGCGCGCCTCTTTCACAGCCTCGGGGTTCACCTCGGCCACCACCAACGGCACGTCGGGGTCCATCCGCCACGCGGAGGAGTTATCGATCACGATGGCTCCGGCGGCGGCGAACTTGGGCGCCAATCGCTTGGACGTGGCGCCGCCGGCGGAGAAGAGGGCGATATCCAGGCCGGACGGATCGGCCAGGTCCGCGTCCTCGACCACGATCTGCTTGCCGCCCCACGGAAGCGTCGTGCCGGCCGAGCGGGCCGAGCTGAAGAAGCGGATCGAGGCGATCGGGAACTGGCGCTGGACGAGGATCTCGCGAAGCACCCGTCCGACCTGGCCGGTGGCGCCGACCACGCCGAGGTTGAGCCCGGGGCTGGCGGCCGGCTCGTCGCCCATATAGCTGTCACTCAGCTCAAACGCGCTCATCGGTGCTCATTCCTCATCGGCCGGTTCCTCCGTAGACGATTGCTTCCCCCGCGTCCGAACCCAGCTCGAAGGCGTCGTGGACCGCCCGGACCGCGACGTCGAGCTCGGTGTCGCGGCAGACCACCGAGATCCGGATCTCCGACGTGGAGATCATCTCGACGTTCACGCCCGCGTCGGCCAAGGCCGAGAAGAACTTCGCCGACACCCCCGGGTGCGAGCGCATGCCGGCCCCGACCAGGGACAGCTTGCCGATGTGGTCGTCGTAGAGGACCGATTCAAAGCCGACCGAGGCCGACACCTTGTTCAGCGCCTGGACCGCGGTCTGGCCGTCGGTCTTGGGCAGCGTGAAGGACACGTCGGTGCGGCCGGTGCCGCGGGTGGAGATGTTCTGCACGATCATGTCGAGGTTGATCTCGGCCTCGGCCAGCACCCGGAAGAGCGCCGCCGCCTCGCCCGGCTTGTCGGGCACGCCGACGACGGTGACCTTGGCCTCGCTGCGGTCGTGCGCGACTCCGGAGATGATGGCCTGTTCCACGGGAAGATCCTCCATAGCCCCGGACACGATCGTGCCGGTCTTGGTCGAAAACGATGAGCGGACGTGAATGGGCACGCTGTAGCGGCGGCCGTACTCGACCGAGCGCAGGTGCAGGATCTTCGCCCCGCACGCGGCCATCTCGAGCATTTCCTCATACGTGATGGTCTCGAGCCGGCGGGCGTTGGGGACGATCCGCGGGTCGGCGGTGTAGACCCCGTCGACGTCGGTGTAGATCTCGCAGACGTCGGCGTGCATGGCGGCGGCCAGGGCGACCGCCGAGGTGTCCGAGCCGCCGCGGCCCAGCGTCGTGATGTCCTTGGTGTCGGGCGAGACGCCCTGGAAGCCGGCGACGATCGCGACGTTGCCCTCCTTGAGGGAGTTCTCGACGCGACCAGGGGTGATGTTGACGATGCGGGCCTTGCCGTGGACGGCGGTGGTGAGCACGCCGGCCTGAGAGCCGGTGAACGACTCGGCCGGGTAGCCCAGCGAGTGGATGGCCATGGCCAGCAGCGCCATCGAGATCCGCTCGCCGGCGGTGAGCAGCATGTCGAACTCGCGGCCGCCGGGGACGGGCACGATTTGCTCGGCCAGATCGATCAACTCGTCGGTGGTGTCGCCCATGGCCGAGACGACCACGACGACGTCGTTGCCCTCTCGGCGGGTAGCCACGATGCGCTCGGCCACTCGCTTGATGCGCTCGGCGTCGGCGACCGATGAGCCGCCGTATTTCTGCACGACGAGTCCCACGGGTTTACTCCAGTTGATCGGTCTCGAGCGGAAGGAAGTTCGCCGCAAAGTCTACCGGGGCGGTGTGTCCGTTTTTCAAAGCAGTGTGGGAGCGGTTCCGGGCCACTGGCCGGGAAACGCTCCCACGCTTTCGTTGCTATCGGACCGGTGCGAGCACCAGTTGGGACTTAGTCGTCCCAGGGACCGAAGTCTTCGTCCTTATC
>JAOPUY010000050.1 GCA_025963265.1 Frankiales bacterium
TTGTAGCCGAGGAACGCGGCGAACAGCGTCCCGACCGGCGGCGTCTGGGCGATCGTGTGGGCCGAGGTCGGATCGATGCCCAGCTTCGTCAGGCCGGCCTCCATCGAGGACGGCAGCCGACTGGCCAGTCCGATGGCCATCAGGGTGAAGAAGCCGCCCATAGACAGCACCATGCCGGCGTTCATGCCGGTCGCCCGGACGCCGGAGGCGGCGCCGCGGGAGCTGGCGGGCACCGAGTTCATGATCGCCGCCGAGTTCGGCGCGGCGACCAGACCCATGCCGATGCCGTTGGCCGCCAGCAAACCGGCGAAGACGATGTAGTTGAAGTCGGCCGGGATGAGGATCAAGCCGAGGAAGGTCGAGGCGGTCAGCAGCAGGCCGCCGGTGGCGAAGGCGCGCGCCCCGAATCGGTCGGACAGAGCGCCCGAGGCCGGACCGGCGATCAGGAAGCCGATGGTCAGCGGCAGCATGTAGATGCCCGCCCACAGCGGCGTGTCGACGAACTTGTAACCGTGCAGCGGCAGCCAGATGCCCTGCAGCCAGATGATCAGCATGAACTGCAGCCCGCCACGCGCCATCGAGCTGAGGAAGTTGACGCTCTGACCGGCCGCGAACGCCCGAATTCGGAACAGCTTCAAGTCGACCATCGGCTCGCTCACCCGCAGCTCAATGAACCCGAACGCGATGAGCAGGGCCACTCCGCCGATCAGCCCGACCAGCACCGTCGGCGCCGTCCACCCCATCGTGTGCCCGCCGTAGGGCTGCAGGCCGTAGGTGATGGCGATCAGCACGGCGATTAACCCGACGCCGAACGTCAGGTTGCCCCACCAGTCGATGGAGACTCGTTTCGAGGTGTCGCGGGCCTTGTCGCGCAGATGGCGGTAACCCATCCAGGTGCCCCAGATGCCGACTGGGACGCTGACCCAGAAGACCGCGCGCCAGTGCCATTGGGAGAGCAGGCCGCCGATGACCAAGCCGAGGAAGGAGCCGCCGATCGCGGCGACCTGGTTGACGCCGAGGGCGAAGCCGCGACGGTCGGCCGGGAAGGCGTCGGTGATCAGGGCCGTCGAGTTGGCGGTCAGCATCGCGCCACCGACGCCCTGCACGACCCGGAGCCCGATCAACTCGAGCGCGCCGGTCGAGCCGCCGTTGGGGATCAGCGCGCAAGCGACCGAGGCGATCGTGAAGATCAGGAATCCGAGGTTGAACAGCTTGGCCCGGCCGTACTGGTCGCCCAGCCGGCCGAAGGTCACGACCAAGACGGCGGTGACCACCAAGTAGCCCATCAGCATCCACAGCAGATAGGAGATGTTGCTGGGGGCGAGTGGATCCAGGCCGAGCCCGGCGAAGATCGCCGGCAGCGAGATCAGCAGGATGGAGCTGTTGAGGGTGGCCGCGAGCACCCCGACCGTGGTGACCGAGAGCGCCACCCGGCGTTCGTGCGCCGCCTCGGGCGAATCGGCGGGCACCGGGGCGGACGGGCGTTCAGCGGTGGCAGTCACAGGGTGAAACCTTTCATTCGTTAGACATGCTAACTAATGCGGGCGCGGAGTCAAAGTGGCGTTCCATACACTGGTGGGGTGACCGTCCTTCCGATTCGCCTGTTCGGGGACCCGGTCCTTCGCACAGCGGCGGAACCGGTGACCACCTTCGACAAAGAGCTCCGCCAGCTCGTCGCCGACCTGACCGACACCATGCGCGACGCGCCCGGAGCCGGCTTGGCCGCGCCGCAGCTGGGCGTGGGCCTGCGCGTGTTCACCTACTGGATGAGCGAGGACGAGCACGGCCATCTCGTCAACCCCGTCCTGCACTTCCCCGACGAGGAGCTCCAGGACGGCGCCGAGGGCTGCCTGTCGATCCCAGGCCTGAGTTGGGACTGCCTGCGCCGCGAGCACGTCGTGGCCCACGGGCAGAACATGTGGGGGGATCCGATCACCGTCGAGGGCACCGCCCGCCTGGCCCGCTGCATCCAGCACGAGACCGATCACCTGGACGGCGTGTTGTTCATCGACCGGCTCGACCCCGCCACCCGCAAGGCGGCGATGGCCGAGATCCGCAACGCCGAGTGGTCCGGGCTCGCGGCCCCGGTCATCAAGCTCAGCCCCCACGGGGTTGCCGGAGCCCGTCGGTGAGGTTGCTGTTCGCGGGGACGCCAGCCGTCGCCCTGCCCTCGCTGCGTGCGCTCCTGGACAGCCCGGCCCACGAGGTGGTCGGCGTCCTCACCCGGCCGGCCGCGCCCGCCGGCCGCGGCCGCGGCCAGCGTCCCTCGCCGGTGGCCGAGCTCGCCCGGGACGCTGACATCCCGGTGTTCACGCCGGCCAAGCCGGCCGATCCGGACTTCCTGGCCGCCGCGGCCGAGCTGGACGTGGATTGTTGCCCGGTCGTCGCCTACGGATCGCTGTTGCGCGCCCCCACCCTCGAGTTGCCCAAGTACGGCTGGGTCAATCTGCACTTCTCGCTGTTGCCGGCCTGGCGCGGCGCGGCGCCGGTCCAACAGGCGCTGTTGCACGGCGAGGAGTTCACCGGCGCCTCGACTTTCCTGATCGGGCCCGGACTGGACGACGGCCCCGTCTTCGGGGTGTTGACCGAGCGAGTGCGGCCAGGCGACACCAGCGGGGCGCTGCTCGACCGGCTGGCCG
>JAOPUY010000060.1 GCA_025963265.1 Frankiales bacterium
ACTTCTTGAGGTTCTGGCCAGCCAGCCCCGCGACGATGGCTCCAGCCCGCTCCGAGCCGGTGAGCGAGACGCCGTGCACCCGCGGGTCGGCGATGATGCGCGCGATCTGGGGGTGGGAGGCGAACACGTTCTGGTACGCGCCGGCCGGCACGCCGGCGTCGTCCATGATCTTCTGGACGGCGAGCGCGGAGCGCGGGACCGACTCGGCGTGCTTGAGGATGATGGTGTTGCCCAGCATCAGGTTCGGGGCGGCGAACCGGGCGATCTGGTAGTAGGGGAAATTCCACGGCATGATCCCCAGCAGCGGTCCGACCGGCAGCTTCTGCACGACGGCCTGGCCGCCGGAAAAGGTCTTGATCGGCTGGTCGGCGGCCAGGGTCGGTCCCTCGGTGGCGAAGTAGTCGAAGATCGCCTGGCCGAACTCGGCCTCCTCGACCCCCTCGGACTCGGGCTTGCCCATCTCCTGGGTCGCGATCTTCGCGAGTTCGTCCGCCCGCTCGCCGAACAACGCCGCCACCCGCTTGACCACCTCGGCCCGCTCGGCGATCGGCACGTCTTTCCAGCCGGCGTACGCGGTGGCTGAGGCCTGCAGAACTCGCTCGATCTCGGCGTCGGTGGCGTGATCGAAGGACTCGATGACCTCACCCGTCGACGGATCAGTCACCTGGTAGGCGGGGCTGGTCATAAGTCCACTCCTTCAGCGAGTCGCGATGTGGCACCGGATGCTCAGAGGATATGTGCCGCGGGCAACACTACCGGCGGGTGCTTGGGTTGGACGGCCCCAAGTCGGCGCCCGCCGCGGAGCCGTGGGCTCGCGGCTCATGCCGGTCGGAGGATGAGGCGGGCCTCGGTCGCGGCGATATTTGAGGTCTCGTCGAGCTGATCGCGTTCCTCGGAGCGCGTCGGAGGATCGCGACCGCGATCGGAGCGGTCGCCCACACAGGAGTCGCGATGGCCGGCCCACCCAACCCCGCCGCTAACGGCCGCGGTCCCGTTCTCGCCGCCCGGGTGGGCGAGCGGCGCGCCGTCGTCGCCACATGACGGCCGCGCTCGGGACGGCGCTGCGCCCGACCGAGGAACCGACCCGGCCGCGGGTGGCGTTGATCTTCACCGGTCTGATGCTGGCGATGGTGCTGGCCAGCCTGGATCAGACCATCGTGTCCACCGCGCTGCCGACCATCGTCGGCGATCTCGGCGGCCTGAACGCGCTGGCCTGGGTCGTCACGGCCTACCTGCTCACCAGCACGATCTCAACCCCGATCTACGGCAAGCTGGGCGATCTGTACGGCCGCAAGACGATTTTTCTGATCGCCATCGTGATCTTCTTGATCGGCTCGGCCTTGTGCGGAACGGCCATGAGCATCGGCCAGCTCATCGTGTACCGCGCCGTGCAGGGCATCGGCGGCGGCGGCCTGATGGTCGGCGCGCAGACGATCATCGCCGATGTGGTCTCGCCCCGCGAACGGGGCCGCTACCAGGGCTACTTCGGCGCGGTCTTCGGGGTGACCAGCGTCGCCGGCCCGCTCATCGGCGGCTTCTTCACCGACCACTTGAGCTGGCGGTGGGTCTTCTACGTCAACCTGCCGATCGGCGCGGTGTCGCTCGTCATCTGCTCAGTCGCGCTCAACACCCCGAAGGTGCTGACCAAACCAAAGATCGACTACGCCGGTTTCACGTTGCTGTCGAGCGCGGTCACCTGCCTCGTCCTGATCACCACCTGGGGCGGCAGTGAGTTCGACTGGGGGTCGCCGACCATCCTCGCGCTCGGCGCGGCCCTCGTCGGAGCGCTCGTGTTGTTCCTGAAGGCCGAGCAGCGGGCCAGCGAACCGGTTATTCCGTTGCACCTGTTCGCCAACCGCACTTTCGTCGTCGCCTCGGCCGTCGGCTTCCTGGTCGGCTTCTCGATGTTCGGCGTGATCACGTATCTGCCGCAATACCAGCAGATCGTGCGCGGCGCCTCGGCCACCTCGTCCGGCCTGGAGCTACTTCCTCTGATGGCGGGACTGCTCATCGCGAGCATGGGCAGCGGACTGCTGATAACCCACACCGGCCGCTACCGGCTATTCCCGGTCGTCGGGATGGCGCTCGTCACGGCGGGCATGTCGTTGATGGCCACGCTCAGCGAGGACACGTCGGCCCTGGCCGCGGCGCTGTTTCAGTTCGTCTTGGGATTCGGGCTCGGTTTGGTCATGCAGGTGCTGGTGCTGGCCGTCCAGTCGAGCGTCCCGGTCGGCGACCTCGGCGCGGCGACCTCCTCGGCCTCCTTCTTCCGTTCGATCGGGGGCTCGGTCGGCGTGTCCGTGTTCGCCACGCTGTTCAACGCCGCGCTTACCCGGCATCTCAGCCAACTGCTCCCCGCGTCGACCACCGCCACCGGCGCGACCGCGGACTCCTTTCACGGCAGTCCCAGCAAGCTCGCCGCGCTCCCGCCCGAGGTCCATTCGGCCTACGTCCACGCCTTTGTGTTGTCGCTGCAGTCCGCCTTTCACGTCGCGATTGTCTTTGCGGCGGCAGGATTCGTGATCAGCCTCGCGCTGCCCGAGCTTCCGCTCCGGTCGACGAGCGGCGCCGAGGCGGCGGCCGAGGCCCGCGGCCTATCGGCGGTCGCCCAGCAGTTCGGGCTGGTCTCGTTGGGATCCGCGGCGGTCGGTGAGGAGATCCAGGCCCGGCGGCAAGCGGCCGCGATCGCGGTGGCCCGGCTGGACGACCTCGCCGCCGACGGCGAGCTGGACCCGCAGGTGGCCACCCAGCTAAGGCGGCTCTACGCCGCCCGGATCGCCCAGCTGACCGCGGCCCGCAAGTCGGCGGTCGGCGAGCCCGATCCCGAGCTCTGGGTGGCGGCGTTACCGCTACTGCGGGCCGAACGCGAAACTCTGGTGGAACCGCTTCCCGTCAGCGAGGCCAGCACCCCGATGAAGCGAGCTCGGGCCGAGCGCGATCGTCGGGTCGCCGCCCTGCAGGCCGCCATCGCCCGGGTCGACGCCACCCCGAATGTGACGGCGGAAAACCGCGAGCTGTTACGCGGCTTGGCCACCGATCGGATCAACATGCTGCGGGCCGTCGACCGCCACAGCCTCGGCGTTCGCGACGACGGCTCCGAGCGCTACGAGCTGGGATTGTGGAGCGGGGTCAAGGACGTGCTGGCCACCGAACGTCGAGCGCTGCGGGAGTTGGAGCCGCAGCTCAGTCCGGATACCAGCGCCCGCCTCGGCCTCGAAGACGATCGCGAATCCCGCGATCTCGCGGACTTATAGGCCGACCTGTAGGGCCCTGCGGACGAACTCTCACGCCAGCGCGCTGCGGTCCCTCGCCGCCCGTCGCAGCAGTTCGACCAGAGCCAGCACCAGCACGACGAGGACGGCGATCGTGATCAGCACGGCCACGCTTGGGTCGTCCCAGAACAGGACGACCAGCAGGCCCAGCGCCACCGCGCCGATCCGCAGCGTCATCGCGTGGTGGGCGACCAGGGCGCCGACCGGGCCCGACGCGACCCGCTGGGTGGCCGCGGCCGGCACGACGCGCGCCCACCGACGAGCCGCGGTCGCCGGCTTGGACGGGCCGAGCAGCCAGGCGATGAAGGCGATCAGCAAGGCCACGGCCGCGACGATCCGCAGGCCGTCGCGGAGGAATCGCACCAGGATGTCGAAGATCCGCTCGGCCGCTGGCCGGGGCAACGCATCGCTCGGGATGTCGTCGAGGTAGTAGCTGCGGCTGACGAGAACACCCACTGCGACCACCACCATCCCAGCCGCGACGCCCAACATCGAGGCGATCAGCGTCGTTCGACGTTTACGCGCGACCAGCACGGCGAGAATGATCAACCCGAGGCCGGTCCACGGCAGCCAGTCGGCGAGCGTGTTCAGCGCCCGCACGGCCTTTTGCGCATCCGCCAGCCCCTTCACCTTGGCCACCTCGATCGTCACGCCGACGACCGGGATGTTCTCGGCCGCGGTTACCCCGGCCGCGACGAGTTGCGCCTTGATGTCGGAGACCACGGGTTGCAGATCCAGCGTCACCACCCCAGAGTCGGCCACTTTGACGGCCTTGGACCGCGACCCGGTGAGCAGCTGAGTGAGCTGCGTGTGCGCGACGCGGTTGACCTGAACCCACAGCGTGACGAAGGCGTCGCTCTGCACGAACTTCGTGACCACGCTGTTCACCAGGTTGGCCATCGCGCTCTGCAGCGGCGGGCCGATCAAGGAAGCCGCACGGGGCGGCAGCAGACCCGCGGTCAGCTCCGTGACGTCGACGTGCGTGTCGACCTGACGGTCGACGGCGGCGATCACCGCGTCCTGAATGGCTGGGTCTTCGGCCAGCGGCTTCAACGTCTGGACGTATCGGTCGGTGTTCAGCACGAGGTTGCGGCCCCAGATCGCCTCCGGGCTGGCGGTGATGCAGACCACGCCGAGCACCGCCAAGATGGCCGCTGCGAACGATCGCGCGAACCGGGCCACCCGGCCCGCTGAGTTTCCTGAAGCCGGCGCTGGGCGAGGCGGCACCAGGTTCGCGGATTGATTCATCGCGATCGGGCGTCAATCGCTCCGGGTGGAAGTCCACAGTCGGCGCCCGAGGAGGATCAGCCCCACGAGCAGCAGTCCGGTGACCGCGCCGGCGATGTGCTTGCTGTACGGGCGTGCGGCGGCGACGCCGACCTCGGTCGCGAGCTGAGCCCGGTCAGCGGCGTGTCTGGCCACCGGCGGCGCCGCGTCGACGACCCGCCAGATCGAGACGCGCAGCTGAGCGGGCGAGGGAAGATCTCCCCGCCGGACGGTCGGAATTCCGTGCAGTCCGTGCAGTCCGTGCAGTCCGCCGGACCCGTCATAGCGCGGGCGCCAGCGACTGATGGACTCGAACTTCGCGCCATTCCTCGCCAGCCGCGCGAGCACATCGTCCTCGTGAGCCCGGGTGGGCACCTTGCTGTAAGGATTCATCGTGGGCACACTCCTCAACCGTGTTGCGGCATCCGTGTTGCGGCATCGTGAGAAGGAGTTTTTCCGATCGCTGCTCGCTTGGCGTCACCTACTCGGCGTGAGACGCGGCACCTCAGGCGGCGTCTTCGTTCGGCACGGCGCGGCATGGCGACTCACGGGGCCTGATGGCGCCCAACTGCGTCTCGGCCGAGTCATTCTTCGGGGGTGAGGCAGGACGCTGCGCATTGGTAAACCGTGGTGCAGAAGTCGATGTGGGAGGTGGATGGTGGCTAGCTCAAGTGCGCGGGTGATGACCGGCGCCGCTCTCGCCGCGACCGGCATCGCTCACATCGAGCGCCGGCTGGCGTTCCACAGTCTGATCCCGCACTGGCTCACTCCCTTGCAGCGCGACATCCAGGTGGCCACCGGCGCCCTGGAGATCGTTGGCGGCGTCGCGATGTTCATTCCGCCGCTGCAGCGGTTCAGTCGCGTGTTCAACCTCAGCCTGCGAGCGGCGTCGGTGCTCGTCGCCGTAGAGGCGGTTCGGCACCCGGAGCGGACCCGCCGCTGGCCTGCTCCCGTCCCCGACCTGCGCCCGGTCGTGGCGGTGCTGCGGGTCCCGTGGCAGATTGGCGCCGCCTTGCTGATCTGGTGGACCACCCGCCGACCCTGAAAGCCGACCGCCGAAGGTCAGTGCGGCTCACTTGCGGCTCACGGCGTCGTCCATCGAACGGACGATGCGTTCCGGCCCGAGGCGAGCGCTCAGCTCATCGCGTTCTAGCTCGGCTCGCGCGCTGCTGGGGACGCCGACCAGCCACAGCTCGCAGGACAGCCGCGACAGCTGCTTGTCCAGCTCGCCCAGGGAGTCCAGCACCGGCAAGCTCAGCCGGAAACTCGCGGTGAGGACCAGGCAGACCCGGCCGACTGGCGCGCCACTGGCCGCGGTGGCGGCGACCCGGGCGAGGATCTCCTTGCGCACGCGGTCAACGTTGCCGAAGAACAGGCCGCCGTTAGGGCGGAGGATTAGCACGCCGGGCACCGGGTCGGCGTCCTCATTGAGCGAACTGTCCTCGAAGCGACCCTCGGCGGTCACTCCGATGCTCACCAGCTCGGGTGCGCTGGCGCGGGCGATGAACAGGATGAGCGACAAGCCGACCGCAATGAGCAGGCCGGGCAGCAGATCGAGCACCAAGACGCCGAGCAGTGCGGTCGCGGCCACCGCAAACGAGCTGCGGTCTCGTCGCCAGTACCGGGTCAGCACGTCGACTCGCAGGAAGCCCCGGACCGCGACGATGACGATTGCGCCGAGCACTGCCTCCGGCAGCTGAGTGAACAGCGGGGTCAAGAACGCGGCGGTGATCAGGACGAAGATGGCGGCGATGATCGACAACAGCTGCGTCCGGCCGCCCGCGGCGTCCGCCGCCGCGGTTCGCGACGCGCTGCCGGAGACCGCGAACCCGCCGAAGACTCCGGCCGCGGCGTTCGACGCGCCCATGGCGATCATCTCTTGATCACTGTCGACCTCGAGGTCGTGCGCCACCGCGAAGCGGTTGGAGATGCTGAACGACTCGGCGAAGACGATCAGCGCCAGGCCAAAACCGCCGCCGAGCAGCTGAACCACCTGGTCGCCGCTGACATCGGGCACTTGCGGCGTCGGCACCGAGGACGGAATCTTGCCGACGACCTCGACGCCGTGGTCATCAAGATGGAGTAGATAACTCAACACGATGCCGCCAATCAGCACCGCCAGCGAGGCCGGCACCTTCGGCAGACACCGCTCCAGGGCGATCAGCGCGGCGATGGCGACTACGCCGACCGCTATCGTCGTCAGACTCCACTGATCGATTGCGTCGAGCACATGCCACAGCCGGGCGAAGAAGTCCCCGTCGCCGGTGGACACTCCGACCAGCTTGCCGAGTTGGCGAACGACGATGACCATCGCCATCCCAAAGAGAAAACCCTGCAGCGCCGACTCGGCCAGGAAGTTCGTGATGAAGCCCAGTCGAAGCAGGCCGGCGACGATCAGGATGCCGCCGGCGATCAACGCCAACGCGGCCGAGAGCTGGATTTGCGTCTGGGCGTCGGTCGAGATCACGGAGACGGTCGAGGCCGACAGGATGGCCGCGGCCGAAGTGGCGCCGACGATGAGATTGCGCGAGGACCCGAACAACGCGTACGCGATGAGCGCGACTGGCGCTGCGTAAAAGGCGTTCTGCGGAGGTACGCCGGCGATCTGCGCGTAGGCCACCGACTCCGGCACGACGATTGCCCACGCGGTCAAGGCCCCGAGCAGATCACCGCGCAGGAATCCCCGCTCGTAGTGGCGGCCCCAGGACAGGGCGGGCACATAGCGCGCCACTGCCCGGCCGATGCTCACCCGGCCAAATTAGCCAGTTGCCACCGCGGCCCGATCATCCGCGTGGGGTGAGGGCGGCGTCAGCCTGCCTCGTCGGTCCGATCCGCGCCGGCGACGCGTCGGATGTCCACCAGCTCAAGGCCGAAAGCCCTTACCCGGTCGAGCAAGCTGTGCAGGGCCGCCTGATCCATCTCACCCGACAGGACCGTCGTCATCGGCTCGGTGTCGAGCCCGAGACCGGCGAAGGCTTCCTGTGCGGCCGGCCCCAGCTTGCCGGCCACTCGGATCTCATACGCGACGTCGGACACGGCCCCTCCGAGAACAGTTCAAGCGGTGCTCATTCATGGTGCTCCCGAATCGGACGTCCACTGCTCATCCGCCGGGGGTGACAAAACACGCCCACCTCCGCGAGTTAGGGCTAAGCCGATGCTCGTACGGGATTCCCGCCGGACAAACCCGGAACTAGACGTACTCACGCTCACGGGAAGTCATGCCCACCCGGCCGCGTCGTCATGCCGACGTGATGAGGGGGCGCTAAGCGGGCGCCCGTAGGTTGGTGGCCACCTGGGTTGGTGGCGTTGTCACGGGGCGCAACCACCTCGGGTTGGCTTCGCGCCTGTCTCAGGCGGATTGGACGAAACTATGATCAGACGAGGCTTCGGTCGAGTCGGCCGACCCGGGCTTTTCGGGACGATCGCCCGAACGGCGGTGGTGGCTGGCACCGCCACCGCGGTTTCGGGCGCAATGATCAATCGCCGAAATCAGGAGGCCACCCAGCAGCAAAATCCGGCCCCGAATCCGACCCAGCTGGCTGCGACCCGGCCGCCGACGGTCAGCGAACAAATCGAGCAGTTGGGTGATCTGAAGGAACGAGGCCTGCTGACCGACGCTGAGTTCCAGACGCAGAAGGCCCGCGTGCTAGCCAGCTGACCACTGGCCCGGTTGACGGCGGTCACTCTTGCCGGAGGACCTCGATGAGTTCCAGCCCGATGAGCTCGATGCGCCGCAGCACCCCGTACAAGGCTGACTGGTCCATCAAACCGCGGATCTGAGTGACGTGATCATCCGTCTGCACCTCAAACCCGGCAAACGACTCGGTGGCCGCCGAATCCAGACAACCGCCGACGGTGATGCGATACATCCTGGACTCCATCTCACCCTCCTCCTCCTGCCCTTGACTGTTCAACGGGCTCAAGCCGATCGAGTGACGATTTCGGTGAACGATTTCGGTGAACGATTGTGGACCTGAAGGTGGCCATAGACCAGCCACAGACCAGCTAGCGGCCCGTAGCCGCCCCGCCCGGGGCGGTCGCGCGCATTCACCCGTCCTGCATGATATGGCCGGCTCGATGCGGCTGGACGATGAGGCATGTCGGATCGATCCACGGGCGAGGCGCGAGCAGCTGAGGCGCCCGCGCCGGGCGGGATCGCCCAACGGGTGACCAGCCTGCGGGAGCGAGCCGACCGCGCGGCCGACCGCTACCAGCAACGCGCCCAAACCCAGCCGTTGTTGGACCTGCCCCTGGCCTTTCTCGCCCGCTACACCGCGCGTCAGGGCATGCTGCTGGCTAGCGCGGTCGCGTTTCGGTTGTTCTTATGGCTGCTGCCGCTTGCCTTGTTGAGCGCCGGAGTTCTCGCCGCCGTAGCCCAGGGCGACCCCCACAGCGTCGAATCGGCCAGTCGACAAGCCGGGGTCACGGGCGCGGCCAGCGAACAGGTCGTCACCGCCCTGCGCGAAGGGCACCGATCGTGGTGGATCGCCGTGCTGATCGGCTT
>JAOPUY010000390.1 GCA_025963265.1 Frankiales bacterium
GGTCGACCTCGAGGTGGACGAGGGGCGGCTCAGCGACGTGCGGCTGGCCGGCGACTTCTTCCTCGAGCCGGATGAGGCGCTCGAGGCGATCAACCAGGCGCTGATCGGCGCGGCCGCGGAGTCGACCGCGGCTGCGCTGAGCGCCCGGGTCACGGCGGCGCTGCCGCCCGACACGCTGATGGTCGGGTTCTCAGCGGCCGATGTCGCGACCGCGGTCCGGCGCGCGTTGTCGGCGGCCACCAGCTGGACTGACCACGAGTGGCGGTTGGTGACCGGGCCGCCGCTGGATCCGCCGTCCCAGATGGCGTTGGATCAGGTGTTGATCGAAGAAGTGGCGGCGGGCCGGCGCCCGCCGATGCTGCGGGTCTGGGAGTGGGCCTCGGCGGCCGTGGTGATCGGCTCGTTTCAGTCGCTGTCGAACGAGGTCGACCCGGTGGCCGCGCGCCGTCACCACATCCAGGTGGTTCGGCGGATCAGCGGTGGCGGCGCGATGTTCGTCGAGCCGGGCAACACGATCACCTACTCGATCTACGCGCCCGCGTCCCTAGTCGAGGGCCTCTCGTTTCAGGACTCGTACGCTTTCCTGGACGATTGGGTGCTGGCGGCGTTGCGCGAGCTCGGCATCAACGCCTGGTATCAGCCGATCAACGACATCGCCTCGCCGGGCGGCAAGATCGCCGGCGCGGCTCAGAAGCGGCTCGCTGGGGGAGCGGTGCTGCACCACGTCACGATGGCCTACGACATCGACGCGGCCAAGATGACCGAAGTGTTGCGCATCGGCCGGGAGAAGCTCTCGATGAAGGGGACTTCCAGCGCGGCCAAGCGGGTAGACCCGCTGCGCTCGCAGACCGGGCTGCCGCGGGCGCAGGTCATCGCGGCCCTCATCGACAGTTTCGCCGGCCGCTACGGATTGACCGAGACGACGGTCACCGAGGCTGAGCAGGCGCGGGTCGAGGAATTGGTCCGGACGAAGTTCGCGTCGCCCGAGTGGACGGCTCGCGTGCCCTGAGGCCGCTCACTCCTCGGCGCGGCCCAGGTCGGTGCAGATGCAGATGCGGTTGCCGTCGGCGTCGGCCACCACCGTCCAGGCCGGCCTGAATCGTTCGTCGATCCGGGTGCCGCCGTGCGAGGTGACCTCGTCCAGCACCTGGTCGGCGGTCGAGTCCTCGACGGTCAGGTCGACGTGCAGGCGTGACGGGTTCGGTTCGCTCGTCGGCTGGAACCAGACGCTGGGCAGCCGCCCCCAGGGATCGAACAGGTCGCCCCCGCTGGTGGTCCGGTAGCCCAACGCCGCCTGCCAGGTCTCACTGATCGTCGCCGGATCACTGGTGTCGATGCCCAACTCCAGGGAGCGCTGAAGCTCCGGGCGGGATTGGGCGCCGATCCGGGCCGCGGCCGCGCTGATCGTGGCCGCTAGATCGAGATCGAGTGCGGTCACCAGGTGGCCGATCGAATGCGTCGAGGAGCGCACGAAGACGTGGCGATAGCGCCAGTCGACGTCGGGATGGTGGTCGGCCGCCTCGGCGGCGGCTCCGATCGCCTGCACGAGGGCGAGCGCGTCGGCCACCGACGCCGCCTCGTACACGGCGTGCAAAGCGCCGAGGCTGTGGCGCCAGTCGGGTAGCCCGGCCAGGGCCTTGGCCCGTTCGGCCGAGTTCAAAGCAGCGGGTTTCGTCATAGCAGAAAGTGTGCCAGTACGGTCCGACAGCGGAGCGGTTTAGGCCCGACGGGATCTCGGGGTCATCCCGAGGGCGGCCACCGCGCCGAGCAGGCCAGCTCCGGCGATGGTCCACCAGCCGTGCTGAAATGCGCTGTGCGCGCGGGCGAAGCTCATCGGGGTGCCGATCAGCGCGACCAGCACCGAGACACCGAGCACGGTGCCGATCTGCCGGCTCATGTTGACGATCGCGCTGCCGGTGGCTGAGCGCGCCGGCGGCAGATCGGCGGTGGCCGCCGAGAGGATGGTGGGCAGGGCGAGTCCGACGCCGGCGCCGCCGACCAGCCAGCCGGGAAGAATCTCCGAGGCGTAGTGCGAATGCTCGCCGACGCTGCTCAGCAGCAGGATGTTGCCGATGGCGAACAAGGCGCAGCCGGCCGCGGCGAGATAGCCGACGGGCACGCGGTGGGCCACCCGCTGGCTGAGCGCCGCCAGCAGCGGGACCATCAAGGGTCCCGGAGCGATCGCGAAGCCCGTTTTGACCGAGCTGTAGTGCCAGACGTCTTGCATCCAGAGGATCACCGAGAGCAGCCCGGCCCCGAAGGCGACGCTGAACAGCAGAGCGGTCAGATTGGAGTACGCGAAGGCTCGAACTCGAAGTAGCGCCGGCTCGATGACCGGAAGCGGGTGACGGAACATCCGACGCACGAAGACGAGACCGGCGCCCGCGGCGACGAGGAACGCGGCGACCGTGCGGCCCGAGCCCCAGCCCCAGTCCGGGCCCTCGACCAGACCGAGGGCCAGGGCCCCGATCGCTAACGCCAGCACCGCCGAACCGAGCAGGTCGGGCGTCTTGCTCACCGCGGTGTCGCGGGAGTCCGGCACCCGGCGGAGCGCTGCGATGAAGGCCAGGACGCCGACCGGGACGTTCACGATGAACACCCATTGCCAGGCCGCCTCAACCAGCAGCCCGCCGATGACCGGCCCGAGGGCGGCCGCCACTGCGCCCGAGGTCGCCCAGATTCGCACGGCCCGAGCTCGGCGCTCGGGCGCGGTGGCGTTGAGCAGCAGACCGAGGCTGGTCGGCGTCAGAGCCGCCGCCCCGGCCGCCTGCAGCACGCGGAAGCCGACCAGCCACCAGAGTCCGGGGCTCGCGGCGCAGGCCGCGCTGGAGACGGTGAACAGCCCGAGGCCGATCAGGAAGCCGGCTTTGCGGCCGTAGCGGTCCGCGAGGCGCCCGAGCGGAACCAGGAGCGCGGCGAACACGATCGCGTAGGCGTTGAGGATCCAGCTGAGCTCGGACAGCGAGGATCCGTGGTAATCGCGGCCGATGTCGGTGAAGGCGACGTTGACGATGAAGACGTCGAGGCTGCTCATGAACGCCGCGGCGCACAGCACCAGGAGCACCACGCTGGGATTGTGGGTCGACTTCGCGGATGCTGGCGGAACCTCGACCTGACTCTTCATTGCCATACCCAGGACCCTAGAGGCTGGCTACGGTTCGATCAAGTCAGCGTGATTTCCTCCAGATGGCTGAGCCCCGCCGCCGATACCTGGCTATTGCCGATGATACCCAGGTCGGGAGTCCCGAGTATTCTGCGATGGGTGGACACCTCATCGCCCAGCGCGCACATGACCCTGACCGGCGTGGTCGCCGACCGCGACTCCTGGTCGGCCGAGCGCTGTTCCCTCGACCGCGCGTTCGCCGTGATCGGCACCCGCTCGGCCGTCCTGCTCATGCGCGAGGCTTACTACGGCGCGACCCGGTTCGACGACTTCGTCGCCCGCACGGGCCTGACCGACGCCTCGGCCGCGGCGCGGCTGAAGGACTTGGTCGCTGAGGGCCTGCTTGAACGCCGTCCCTACCGCGAGCCCGGCCAGCGATCGCGTTCGGAGTACGCGTTGACCCAAGCCGGCGCCGAGTTGCTCCCCGCCATCCTCGGCCTGTTCAACTGGGGCGACGCCCACCTGGCCGGGCGGGACGGCGGCCCGCCACTGGCGCTGTCGCACGCGAACTGCGGCGCGGCCGTGTCAACGACGGTGCGCTGCGCTGACGGTCACGAGGTGGGCTTGGACGAGATCGAGGTAACCGCCCGCCGGTGAGGCCAGGTCACAGACCCGCTTGGCGCGCGGCCGCGGCCGCTTCGGTGCGTTTGGAAACGCCAAGCTTGGCCAAGACCGAGGACACATGGTGGTCGACCGTCTTCGGCGAGATCACCAACCGCGCGGCGATGTCGGTGTTAGTGCGGCCCTCGCACAGCAGGGCTAGCACCTCCTGCTGGCGCCGGGTGAGCCCGAGCGGATGCTCGCGAGCGGCCGATCGTTGACCGCTCGGGACCGAACGCAAGCCCAGCTCGCGCATCTTGTGACGTATGACCCGCGCCGTCGCGGGCGCGTCGAGCCCGTTGCAGATGTCCAGCGCCCGGCGAAGGGCCAAGTCCTCCCCGGCGTCGAAGAGGGCTAGCGCCGCGTCGTAGCGGCATCCAGCGGCGCTGAACCACGCGGCCGCCGCTCG
>JAOPUY010000112.1 GCA_025963265.1 Frankiales bacterium
GAGCTGGCCCCGGCCGGCGTTGCTGATGCCGATCCGCTGGATCTTGCCCTCGTCCCGCAGCTGCGCCAGCGCGCCCATGGACTCGACCAGCGGCACCTTCGGGTCCACGGCGTGCAGCAGATACAGCCCCACCGACTCCACGCCGAGCGCGCGCAGGCTGGTCTCGCAGGACCAGCGCAGGTTGGCCGGGCTGGCGTCCTGGATGAAGGACTCCTCGTCCGAGCGGAGGTTTCCGCCTTTGGCCACCACCAGAACCTCCTCCCTCGGTCCGGCCCACGAGGCCAGCGCCCGGGCCACGAGCGCCTCGCAGTAGCCCAGCTCGGCCGCGCTCGACCCGTAATTGATCGCGGTGTCGATCAAGCGGACGCCGCCGTCGAGAGCCGCGTGGATGGTCCGGACGGCCTCGGCCTCGCTCGGACGGCCCTCCATCCCGAGCAACATCGCGCCGAAACCGATCGGCGGGGTCTGGAGGTCGGCGATCTGACGCGGTGGGTAGGAGTTCGGGGTGGTCGTCGGCATGTTGTCAGAGTGGACCGCCGGGTGTTATGAACGCAACGCACCCCGCCGCGCGCCGGCGGCGCATGATGTAACTCCACATACCGGAAGGTCACCCTCCTATGCCTCTTGCCATCACCGACGACCATCGCGCCCTCGGCGACGTCGTCCGCGCGTTCTCCGCGGCCAACAACCTGCGGGCCAGCGCCCGCGCGGCGTTGGACGACAACGGGGACGGCACGGCCCTGTCCGAGCTGTGGGGCAAGCTGGCCGCGCAGGGCTGGCTCGGCCTGCACATCCCCGAGGAGTACGGCGGCTCCGGCTACAGCCTGGCCGAGACGGCGGTGGTGGCCGACGAGCTCGGCTACTCGCTGTCACCGGCGCCGTTCCTGCCCTCGGTCACCGTCTCGGCCGCCCTCGTCGCGGCCGGTAGCGACGCCCAGCGCAAGAGTTACCTCGAAGGCCTGGCGGACGGCTCGCTGATCGCCGGCATCGCCCTCACCGGCTCGGTCACCCGTTCGGCCGCCGGCACACTCAGCGGCGAGGCGGTCGGCCTGCTGGGCGGCCCCAACGCGACGTTGCTGCTGGTCAAGATCGGCGAGGACCTGGCGATCCTCGAGCGCAGTCAGGCCGGCATCGTGCTCAGCGAGGGCGCGCCGTTGGATCCGGCGTTGGCCACCGGCGCGGTCACGCTCACCGACGTGGCCGTGTCCGACGAGCTGATCGTGACTGGCGGCGCCGCCGCCGCGCTCCGAGCGCTGCGCGCGCTCGCCGCGGCCGAGGCCGCCGGCGGCGCCCGGGCGAGTCTGGACATGGCGCTGGAGTACGCCAAGGTGCGCGAGCAGTTCGGTCAGATCATCGGCGCGTTTCAGGCGGTCAAGCACCACCTGAGCGACATGCTCATCAAGACTGAGCTGGCCACTGCCGTCGCCTGGGACGCCGCCCGCGCGGCCGACGGCGAGCAGGGCGAGCTGGCCGCGGCCGCCGCCGCGGCCGAGGCGTTCGAGGACTACCAGTGGAACGCGCAGAAGAACATCCAGCTGCTGGGCGGCATCGGCTTCACCTGGGAGCACGACGCCCACCTGTTCCTGCGCCGCGCGGTGAGCCTGCGCAACCTGCTAGCCGGCGCCGGCAGCGCTGAAGAGGACCTCTACGCGCTGGCCGCGGCCGGGGTGCGCCGGTCCTATGGCGTGGATCTGCCGCCCGAGGCCGAGGCCTACCGGGTGCCGGCCCGTGAGCTGTTGGCGACCTACCAGGCGACCCCCGAAGCCGACCGCCGCCGGCTGCTGGCCGACAGCGGCTACCTGGTCCCACACTGGCCGGCCCCGTTCGGCCGCGGCGCCGGGCCGGTCGAGCAGCTGGTCATCGAGGAGGAACTCGCCGCGGTGGACCACCCGGACCTCGGGATCACCGGCTGGGTGCTGCTCACCCTGACCCAGACCGGCACGCCCGAGCAGGTCGAGCGTTGGGTGCCGCCAACCCTGGCTGGCGAGCACATCTGGTGCCAGCTGTTCAGCGAGCCCGGCGCGGGCTCAGACGCGGCGGCGGTGCGGACCCGCGGCGAGAAGGTCGAGGGCGGGTGGAAGATCAACGGCCAGAAGGTGTGGACGTCCGGAGCGCACAAGTGCAGTCGCGGGCTGGCGACCATCCGAACCGACTTCGACGCCCCTAAGCACAAGGGCATCACCACCGTCGTGATCGACATGCACGCCCCCGGAGTCGAGATCCGACCACTGCGCCAGATCAGCGGCGGGGCGGAGTTCAACGAGGTGTTCTTCGACGACGTCTTCGTCCCCGACGCCGACGTGGTCGGGGAAGTCAACGACGGCTGGCGGGTCGCCCGCACCACGCTCGGAAACGAGCGGGTCAGCATCGGCGGCGGCCTACCTGGCCGGTTCACCGCGAGCAAGTTGCTGCCGTTGATCGCGAAATACGCGCCCGAGGACGAGGCCGTGCGATTGGCCGCGGCCCGGCTGATCGCCGAGGAGCAGGCGCTGGGACTGGTGAATCTGCGGCAGGTGGCCCGCGCGGTCGCGGGCTCCGGCCCCGGGCCCGAGGGCAACGTCACCAAGCTGGCCGGCGCCGAGCACACCCAACGGCTGTCCGAGCTGGCCATCCAGGTCGTCGGCGTGGCCGTGCTGTCCGGAGCCGAGCCGGAGATCGCCCGGAACTACCTGGGCGGCCGGTCCTCGACCATCGCCGGCGGGACCTCGGAGATCACCCGCAACGTGATCGCCGAGCGGATCCTGGGCCTGCCTCGGCAGCCCGCGAAGTAGGCCGGCCTTTCACACGCCGAAGCGGCCCCGTCCTCGATCAGGGCGGGGCCGCTTTGGCGTTCAACCTCGACTAGCTGCTGACGCTCTCGGTGCGCCGCGGCAGCTTCCAGTTCGGCCGCACGAAATGGCAGGTGTAGCCGTTCGGGTACTTCTCCAGGTAATCCTGGTGCTCGGGCTCGGCCTCCCAGAACGGGCCGGCCGGCGCCACCTCGGTGACGACCTTGCCCGGCCAGAGCCCTGAGGCCTCGACGTCGGCGATGGTGTCCTGGGCGATCCGCTTCTGCTCGTCGCTGGTGTAGAAGATCGCCGAGCGGTAGCTGAGTCCCAGGTCGTTGCCCTGTCGGTTCTTCGTGGTCGGGTCGTGCACCTGGAAGAAGAACTCGAGCAGGTCGCGGTAGGTGGTCTGCTCGGGATCGAAGACGATCTCGATGGACTCCGCGTGCGTCCCGTGATTGCCGTAGGTGGCGTTCGGGACGTCGCCGCCGGTGTAGCCGACCCGGGTCGACAACACGCCGGGGCGGCGGCGGATCAGATCCTGCATGCCCCAGAAGCATCCGCCGGCCAAAATGGCGGTCTCGGTCTTGTCGCTCATGATTGCGCCTTTCCGTAGCGTGAACAGCTGTTGCGAGGAGGCTGTGTCTCGATGATCCTCCTCGCTGAGTAGAACACCACCGAGTCCTGGTTTGGTCCGCCGCCGGGCAGCGCGTGGGCTGGCGCTTGATCTACTGCTCGATCAGCGGCTCGATCAGCGGCCGGATCGGCGCTAAACGCGCTCGTAATCTGGCCCGCGTAGCGTCGATTTCGGTCGAACAAGAGCCGTCCGTCTAGGCCAGCACCGGAGGCAATCATGCCCATCGTGCCCACCGTAAAAGAGATCACCTGCCCGCGCTGCGGCACCCATCCCGCGAAGTTCATCCAGAACGACTACTACGCCCTCGACCAGTCCGCCCCAGTCGACCAACGGCTGGAATTGGAGTGCCCACGGGGCTGCATCCCCTCCCAAAACGAGCTGCGCGCGTTCCGCTCGATCCAGGTCGACTAGCGGTTTAGCCCGGTGGCGCCCGTTGCCGTGTACGTTCGGCGGCGGGGCGCCGATGAGTTTGCGGCTCCGTCGGCGTCTACCCAGTGACCTGATCACTGCTAGGACCCGCCGAGAGGACAAGCCGAATGATCGACTTGCAGCCCGCCACCGACGCCGTGTCAACGCTCGTTCGCGGCGTGACCGATGCCCAACTGCCCGCTCGGACTCCGTGCACCGAGGCGAGCTTGGGTGACCTCATCGATCATCTGGACGGGCTGGCGATGGCCTTCGCCTTGGCCGCTCGAAAGCAGGTTCCGCCCGGCGGCAGCGTGGCGCCCTCAGCCGACGGCGCTCGCTTGGGATCGGACTGGAGATCCCGCATCCCGCCCCGTTTGAGCGAGCTGGCCCAGGCCTGGGACGACGACTCGGCCTGGACCGGGATGACTCAGGTCGGGGGTCTGGAGCTGCCGGGCGAGGCCGTCGGTCTGATCGCCCTGGATGAGATTCTCGTGCACGGCTGGGACATCGCCGTCGCCAGCGGGCAGTCGGTCCGCTTCGAATCCGAGCTGGTCGAGGCGGCCTACGAGTTCGTCCGCGACTCGGTCGCGCAGAACCCGCAAGGCACCCCGGGGATGTTCGGACCGCCCGTGCCGACCCGGCCGGACGCCCCGCTGCTCGATCAGCTGATCGGGTTGACCGGTCGGCGGCCCGACTGGCGAGCCGGATCCCGGCTGAGCGCCACGGCTTAGACCACCCAGACCGCTTAGGCCGGCAGATGATCGGGCAGCCCGAAGGCCGGGAACAGCGCGGCCGCCTCCAGGAACGAATGGATCTGGCTGACTCGGCCGTCAGAGACCTCGATCACCTGCAGCGCCCACGGCGCGTGGCCACCGGCGCCGCTGGCCTCGTCCACCCGGTATTGACCGAAAGCGAGGCAGCCGTTGGCCGCGGTCGGGAGCAATCGCGAGCCGCGGCAGCCCGCGCCCGGGCCGACCATCCACGCCGCGATGTCGGTCGCGCCCTGCAGCCACATCGCGAAGGGCGGCATGGACTGGATCGCGTCCTCGTGCAGCAGCTTCACCAAGGCCGTCATGTCGTAGCGCTCGAAGGCGTCGACGTAGCGGGTCAGCAAGTCGCGTCGGTCGGCGTCGAGCTGGGTGCGGTCAGGTCCGGTGGCCGCCGGCGGGCTCACCTCGGCCAAGGTGGCTCGGGCCCGCTGCAGCGAGCTGTTCACCGCCGCGACGCTGGTGTCCAGCAGCTCGGCGGTCTCGGCCGCCGACCACCGCAGCACCTCGCACAAGATCAACACCGCGCGCTGGCGCGGGGGCAGGTGCTGCAATGCGGCGACGAAGGCCAGCCGGACGCTCTCCCGGGCTTCGGCGAGCTCGGCTGGGTCGGCGCCCACTGGGAACAACCGCTCGTCCGGGATAGGGGAAACCCACGAGCCCTCGGGCAGCCGGTCGGCCAGCGAGGCCACGACCGGCGCGCGCGAAGGCCCGAGCTCCATTGGAACCGCGCGCCGCTTTCGGCCGCGCAGCATGTCCAAGCAGATGTTGGTGGCGATTCGGTACAGCCAGGATCGCAGGCTCGAACGCCCGTCGAACTTCGCACCGGCCCGCCAGGCGCGAACCATCGTCTCCTGCACCGCGTCCTCGGCGTCGAAGCCGGAGCCCAGCATCCGATAGCAGAACGCGGTGAGCTCGCGGCGATGCACTTCCAACTCCTGCGTCGCGGGCGCCGGGCTCGTCGTCATCTCGCTGATCCTAACCGGCTCTGCGTTGTCGGAGGGGGTCGCTAGCCTCTGGGATCACAACCATCCGCCACATCAACCGAAGGGAATCTGATGACCACTCGACTGAATCCGTACATCAACTTCGACGGCAACGCGCGGCCGGCGATTGAGTTCTACGCCGACGTGCTCGGGGGCACGCCCGCCATCAGCACGTTCGGCGAGTTCGGCCAGGAGGGCGCCGGAGCCGATC
>JAOPUY010000121.1 GCA_025963265.1 Frankiales bacterium
CGGTGATGCTGAAATCGGTCGGCCGGGCCTGGGATGATGAAGCGGTGAGCCCGACCCCTGTGATCCCGCCGATTCCCGCCGAGCTGCTGCCCCGTGACGGGCGGTTCGGCTCGGGGCCGTCCAAAGTGCCGACGTCGTTGCTGGCGAGCTTTGCCGAGCGCGGCTTCAAGGTGATGGGGACGTCCCACCGCCAACCACCGATCAAATCGCTGGTGGGCCGGATCCGCTCCGGCTTGACCGAGCTGTTCCAGCCGCCCCGCGGTTACCAGGTGGTGTTGGGCAACGGCGGCTCGACCGCATTCTGGGACGCGGCGGCCTTCGGCCTGGTCCGGCATCGTTCTCAGCACCTGACCTTCGGCGAGTTCTCGGCGAAGTTCGCCGCCGTCACCGCGGGGGCGCCGTTCCTCGGCCAGCCGACCGTCATCGCGGCCGAGGCGGGTGCGGCCAGCGAGCCGCGCTACGAGGCCGACGTCGACGTCTACGCGTGGCCGCACAACGAGACCTCGACCGGGGTGATGGCGCCGGTGCTGCGCGTGCCGGGGGCGACGGCCGACCAACTGCACGTCATCGACGGCACCTCGGCCGCCGCCGGGCTGCCGGTCGAGCTGTCCGAGGCCGACGTCTACTACTTCGCGCCCCAGAAGGGCTTCGCCGGCGACGGCGGCCTGTGGCTGGCGTTCTTCTCGCCGGCCGCGGTCGAGCGCGTGGCCGAGCTCAAAGCGTCCGGCCGGTGGATCCCGCCCTCCCTCGACCTCACGCTGGCGCTGGATAACAGCGCCAAGGACCAGACCTACAACACGCCCGCCATCGCCACGCTCTGGCTGCTGGCCCACCAGATCGAGTCGCTGCTCGCCCTCGGCGGCCTGCCCTACACGACCAAGCGGACGGCCGAGTCGGCCAGCCGGCTCTACAACTGGGCGCAGGCCGCTGAATTCGCGACGCCGTTCGTGGCCGATCCAGCCCTTCGCAGCAACGTGGTCGGCACGATCGACTTCGCCGAGGCCGTCGACGCGGCGGCCCTGGCCAAGGCGCTTCGGGCCAACGGCATCCTGGACACCGAGCCCTACCGCGGGCTGGCCCGCAACCAGCTCCGGATCGGCATGTTTCCGGCCGTCGATCCTGACGACGTCAGCGCCTTGACCGCCTGCATCGACTACCTCGTCCCGCTGCTGTAGAGCGGGCGCTGCAGACCTCTGAGCGGGATCGGCCCGGTTGCCGCGGAACTCGGCGTGGAAACCGCCGATTACGGCGCCCGGAACGTATGGTCGAGTCATGCGCAGGCTTCGTTTTCTGGGACCGGGGGACGACGACACCGTCATCCTGCGATCACTGGACGGCACGGAGCACTATCGCCTCGAGATCGATGAGAAACTCGCCTCGGCCGTGATGCCGGGATCGGTAGCCCTGCCCAAGCTCTCACTGGCAGACGAACCATCGCGTGGACAGCCCATCAACGGGAAGGACACCATGGACGATCTCAGGCCGCGAGACATCCAGACTCGGGTTCGCGCCGGCGAGGATCCGCAGGCGCTGGCCGAGGAGGCGGGGACGCCGCTGGACCGGGTGATGCGCTTCGCCTACCCCGTGCTGCAGGAGCGAGTCCGGATCGTCGACGAGGCTCGCCGCGGCCGGGCCCGGGCCGGACAGGACAATCAGACCACCGAGTTCGGGGCTTTGTTCGACCATCGGCTCGGGGTGCTGGGCACCGAGCCGTCCTCGGTCCGCTGGGATTCCTTCCGGCGCCCCGACGGCGGCTGGACGGTCACGGCGCTGTTCACCGCCGACGGGCCATCGATCGAACCGCAGGAGCTGACCGCGAAGTTCTCCTTCGCGCTGAGCAATCGGCTGGTCTCCGCGCTCAACGACGTGGCCGCCGATCTGCTCAGCGGCAACCCGATCGCCGCGCTGGCGAAGCCGGCGCCGGCGCCGGCCGGCATTGACTTCGAGCGGCTGGACGCGATCTCCGCCGGCCAGCCCGGCCCCACTCGGCTGGCCGCCGTACCGGACCCCGAGCCCGAAGAGGAACACGGCCAGGTCGCCGGCCGGGAGGGCGCTGACCAGGCCGAGCTCGGCCCGAGCGCCGGGTCTGACCAGCCGGACGCGCGTCCGCCGCTGCGGCTGCCGTTGCGGCGGCAGAAGGCCCACACCCACCCATTGCCGCTGTCAGTGGACGACGAGATCGCCGACGAGTTGTTCGATCAGGACGCGCTGGACCCAGCCGGCGCCCACTGGGCATCGCCAGCCGACGCGGCCAACAGCACGGCGCCCTTGCCGGTGCCCCTCAGCGAGCCCGCCACCGCACCGAGCACCAGTTCACCGAACGCCGCCGCCACCGAGTTCGAGGCCTTCGACGCCTTCGACGGCGCCCACGCCGCGCTCGAGGAGGCGGCCGCGCTCGAGGAGGCGGCCGAGCCCGAGTTGGCCGGCCTCGAGGAGCTCACCCCGGTCGGCGAGGACGCGCCGCACAGCCACCGCCGTCCCGGCCGTGCCTCAGACAAGCCCCGGATGCCGTCCTGGGACGACATCCTGCTCGGCGTCCGCCGCCGCACCGACTGATCGGCGCCGAATCCGTTCGACGACCCCCGGCCCATCGTCGTACTGTGAATCACCGTGGCAGACGCTGGGAATTCGACGGTCACCGGCGACCCGCCCGGCTCCATCGCTGATCTCAAGCGCCTCTGGCCCTGGATGCGGCCCTACCGCGGCTACCTGATTTTCATGCTGGTCATCGCGACGGTGGCGATGATCGTGCAATCGCTGGTCCCGCTGATCACCGGCGCGCTCATCGACGGGCCGATCGCCCGGCACGACCCCGCCGGGATGCTGCCGTTAATCGGGCTCGCGCTCCTGTTCGGCATCGGCGAAGCCGTGTTGTTCGCCGTCCGCCGACGCGCTATGACCGTATCGGCCTTGGCGATCGAGACCGATCTGCGGCGTGACTTCTACGAACATTTGCAGCGGTTGCCGATCAGCTTCCACGACCGCTGGCCCTCCGGTCAGCTGTTGTCGCGGGTGACCAGCGACCTCTCGACGTTGCGTCGCTTCGTCGGCTTCATGGCCGTCTTCTTCTTCGCCAACCTCGCGGTCATCGTGGTCATCTTGCTGCTGCTGGTCCACCTGGACCCGCGTTTGGGCCTCGCCGTCTGCGTGGTCATGGCCCCGCTGGTGGTGATCACCCGCTACTTCGAGGCGCGGTACAACCTGCAGGCGCGCGCGGCGCAGGACCTGACCGGCGACCTGGCCACCACGGTCGAGGAGTCGGTGCTCGGCATCCGGGTGATCAAGTCCTTCGGCCGGCGGGGCGAGCTGCTGCGCACGTTCACCGGTGACGCTCAGCGGCTGCGCTCGGCCGAGTTGGACAAGAACCGGACGCTGGCCAAGCTGTGGAGCGTGATCGGCGCGTACCCGCAGGTCGTGCTGGCCGGGGTCACCTTCTTCGGGGTGCTGGCCGTGGCTCACGGCCAGCTGAGCAAGGGCGACCTGGTCGCCTTCATCGCCTTGCAGCTGCGGCTGAACTGGCCGCTGATGGCAATGGGCTGGCTCATTGCCGGCGCCGAGGAGACCGTCGCGGCCACCGCGCGGCTCTTCGAGGTCATGGACAGCACGGCCGACATCGACGAGCCCGCCGAGCCGGTGCGGCTCACCGCGACCGACCGACCGGCCCGGCTGGAGTTCGCCGACGTGGACTTCCGGTTCCGCGACGCGGCCGAGGACGTCCTGCACGGCGTGAGCCTGGAGATCCAGCCCGGCGAGACGATGGCGCTGGTCGGTCCGACCGGAGCCGGCAAGACCGTCCTCACCTCGCTGGTGTCCCGGCTGCACGACGTGACCGGGGGCGCCATCCTCATCGACGGGGTGCCGGTGAACCGGCTCAGTCTGGACGAGCTGCGGCGCACGGTCAGCGTGGCCTTCGAGGATCCGACGCTCTTCTCGGCCAGCGTGCGGGAGAACATCGCGCTGGGCCGGCCCGACGCGACCGATGCGGAGATCGCCGAGGCGCTCGACGTGGCCCAGGCCGGCTTCGTGCACGACCTGCCGTATGGACTGCTGACTCGGGTCGGCGAGCAGGGGCTGTCGCTGTCCGGCGGCCAGCGTCAACGCCTCGCGCTCGCCCGCGCGGTGCTGGGCCGACCCCGCGTGCTGGTCCTCGACGATCCGCTGTCGGCGCTCGATGTGCACACCGAGGCCTTGGTCGAGAAGGCGCTGCGGCGGGTGCTTTCGGCCACCACGGCGCTCATCGTGGCCCACCGCGCCTCGACGGTGTTGCTGGCCGACCGCGTCGCGCTGCTGGAGGACCGCCGCATCACCGCGGTCGGGACGCACACCCAGTTGCTGCGCGATAACCAGACCTACCGGAACCTGCTGTCCCAGCAGGCGGACGCGCGCGTATGACCGCCGAGGCGAACGAGAGCGCCCAGTGGCGGGGTCGGTATGAGGAGAGCCAGACTCGCGAGGACCGGGAGATCGAGGAGGCGGCCATCGCCGGCCGGCCGCGGCTCGAGCGGGAGGCCCGTCAGCTGCTGGGGCAGCTCATCCGGCCCTACCGCGCCCGCGCGATCATCGTGCTGGGGCTGGTCGTCGGGCAGGTCGCGACCACGCTGCTCGCCCCCTGGCTTATCGGCTTGGCCATCGACAACGGACTGCCGGACGCGCTGAACGGGCACTACCGCACGCTGGCCCAGATCACCGGGGCGTTGTTGGTCGCGGCCGTGACGTCGGGGGTGCTGCAGTGGTTCTTCCTGCGGATGTCGGGCGCCATCGGCCAGTCGATCCTGTTCGACCTCAGGTTGCGGGTCTTCGATCACTCGCAACGGCTCTCGGTGGCCTGGCACGAGCGGTTCACCTCGGGCCGGGTGATCAGCCGGCTCACCTCCGATGTCGACACGCTGCGCGAGCTGCTCGACGCGAGCCTGGACGGCCTGCTGCTCGCCGTGCTCAACACCGTCGTCATCTCGATCCTGATGCTGATCCTCGACCCGTGGCTAGCGCTCGTCGCGTTGACCGCGATGATCCCGTTGGCCTTCCTTTTCCGCTGGTTCTCCAGCCGCTCCACAGTGGCCTTCCGGCGCACCCGCGAGTCCGTGGCGTTGCTGATCGTGCAGTTCGTCGAGACCTTCAACGGCATCCGCGCGGTGCAGGCCTTCCGGCGTGAACGCCGCAACGATGAGATCTTCGCCCAGCTCAACAACGACTACCGCGCGGCCAACGCCTCGGTCTTCGGGCTGCACATGGTGTTCATCCCCGGCGTGACGCTGATCGGCAATATCGCGACGGTAGTGGTGCTGTTCCTCGGCGGCCTCCGGGTGGCCGACGG
>JAOPUY010000632.1 GCA_025963265.1 Frankiales bacterium
CTGTACTTGCTGACCGAGTCCCCGATCGAGAGGTGGTTCTGGGTGATCCCGATGACGATGCCGCCGATCAGGTTCACGATCGTGATGATGATGGCGGCGATGGCGTCGCCCTTGACGAACTTCGAAGCACCGTCCATCGAGCCGTAGAAGTCAGCCTCGGAGGTGACGTCGGAGCGGCGCTTGCGGGCCTCGGACTCGTTGATGAGTCCGGCGTTGAGGTCGGCGTCGATGGCCATCTGCTTGCCCGGCATGGCGTCGAGGGTGAAGCGGGCCCCGACCTCAGCCACTCGGCCGGCGCCGTTGGTGATGACGACGAATTGGATGACCAGCAGGATCGCGAAGATGACCAGGCCGATGACCAGCGACCCGCTGATGACGATGTGTCCGAACGCCTCGATCACCTTGCCCGCGTAACCGTGGCTGAGGACGTTGCGCGTCGCGGAGATGTTGAGCGCGAGTCGGAACAGGGTGCAGATCAGCAACAAGGAGGGGAAAGACGAGAAATCGAGCGGCCGTCGGACGTACATGCTGACCAGCACGATGAGCATCGCGACGGTGATGTTCAACGCGATCAGGAAGTCGAGGATCGCAGCGGGAACCGGGACGACCATCATCAGGATGATCGTGACGACTCCGACTGGAACCGCAAACTGGCTGAGCTTCTTCGGGTTCACGGCACCTTCAGCGGAATAGGACGGCATGGCACGGACTGCTTGGTGCGGTTGAGCTGCCCATTCCGTGGCTGTGCTGATGCCGTCCTGGCATCAATTCAAGTCGGCAGGAACGGCCCGAAGCTGAGGCGTGACCGCCAGCCAGTTGGGGGGCACAGACGCCCGTCCTCCCGGTGAAAGAGCTCAGTCCGGCGCGTCATCAGCCGATAGAAGAGGCGTCAGCACTCTGTGTTGACATTCAGCCAAACCCGAGGAGAGGCGACCATGGTCGTGGAAATCGATCGACGGCCGCGCGAGCTCGTGGCGGAGGACCGGTGCGACCGCTGTTCGGCCCGTGCCCTGGTCGAGACGGTGATGCTCGGCGGTGGCGCCCTGCTCTGGTGCGGGCACCACTTCAGCCTCTACCAGGACTCGCTGAACGGGCTCGGCGCCCAGATCGTCGCCGACATCCGCTAGCCGCATCGCGATCGGGCTAGCGCGCGACCAGCGGTTGCATCTTGTGCATGCCCACCGCCGAGCCCCGGCGCTTGAGCCGCAGGATGAAGGCCAAGACCGTCGCCACCCCCTGAAACAGCTCGGCCGGGATCTCCTGGCCGATGTCGCACGTCGCGTACAGCGTCCGGGCCAAGGGGATGTCCTGCACCATCGGCACCCGGTTCTGCTCGGCCAACTCGCGGATCTTGGCGGCGATGTGGTCGGCCCCTTTGGCCACCACCCGCGGGGCGCCCTTGTCCGGGTCGTACTTCAGCGCCACGGCCACGTGGGTCGGGTTGACCAGCACCACGTCGGCGCTGGCGACGTCGGCCATCATCCGGTTGCGGCTCATGGCCAGGGCGCGTGAGCGGATCGCGCCCTTCATCTGCGGGTCGCCCTCGCTCTGCTTGTGCTCGTCCTTGACTTCCTGCTTGGTCATCTTGAGTTGCTTGTTGTTGCGCCGGCGCACCACCGCGACGTCGGCGAAGGAGAGCACGATGCCCGCGGCAGCGCCGTAGCGGATCACGTTCAAGGCCGAGCCCATCGTCTCCGACAGCACCGCCGATAGGGGCAGCGACCCGGCGCCGAGCAGCGTCGGGACCAATTGGCGGACGGAGAAGTAAGTCACCGCCGACAGCACGGCCATCTTGCCCAGCGCCTTGGCCAGCGCCCACAGGCCCTGCGGGCCGAACATGCGCTTGACGCCGTGCAGCGGATTCAGCCGTGAGAACTTGGGCATCGCCAGCTTGGGCGCGACGTGGATGCCGCCCTGCAGCGCCGAGGAGGCGATCGAGGTGAACAAGACCAGCAAGGCCAGCGGCGCCACCGCCTGGGCGCCCTGCAGGGTCGCGTGCCGAGCGATGGACAACGCGCGGCCGATGTCCGGATCGTTGATGATGCCGCCGACCTCGATCATGGTCTCGCGCGAGTCCGACATCAGCGAGCCCATGACCTTGGGCAGCACGAAGGTGGCGGCCAGCATGGAGGCCCAGGAGCCAAGCTCGTGGGAGTGGCCGATCTGACCCTCGTGGCGCGCCTTCTTGATCTTGCGCGGAGTGGCCTTTTCGGTCTTCTCGCCGGCGGGCTTACCAGCCATCAGCCACCCCCCGCCCCGATGACCAGGCGCGAGGCGTCATCGGCTATCTGCGAGATCAGCTGGGGCATCAGGGTGAAGGTCATCCCGACGAGGCCCAACGTGAGCATGATCTTGAGCGGAAAGCTCATCTGAAAGACGTTGAGCTGCGGTGAGATGCGGGAGAGCACCCCGAGGGCGAGGTCGGCGATGAACAGCACGGCGATCAGCGGCGCGGCGATCTGCAAGGCCGAGACGAACATGCTGGTCATGCCGCTGGCCGCCGCGGAGGCCATCCGCGAGGTGTCGATCGTCGCGTCCAACGGCACAGTGGTGAAGGTCCGCAGGAACCCCTGCAAGATGATCAGGTGCGCGCTGCTGGCGAAGATCAACGTCGTGGCCAAAAGGCCATAGAACTTACCGAAGATCGAGGTGTTGTTGGCCGACAGCGGGTCGTAGGCGAAGGCCAGCGAGAACCCGCCGAACAGGTCGATCAGCGAGCCGGCGGACTCCACCGCGCTAAAGAGCAGCCGGGTGAGGAAGCCCATCGCCGCGCCGATCAGCAGCTGCTCGACGGCGCTCGTGATCAGCGGCGCCACCTCAGCCGCCGGGGCGTGTTTGCTCGCCGTCGAAAGCACCGACAGCGACAGCACCGCGGCCAACATGAACCGGAGTGATTGCGGCATGCCCGAGGTGGCGAACGGCGGCGCGATGACCAGCCAGGCGACGATGCGAATCGAACACAGCAACAAGGCGATCAGCGTCGCCGATTGCAGCTGGAGGTTCATCCGCGGAGCGCGATCAGCTGTTGAGCAGGCTCGGCAGCTGGGCGAACAGCTGCTGGGTGAAGGTGATCATCGAGTGCATCATCCAGCTGCCCGAAATCAACAGCGCGACGCCAACGCCGATTGCCTTGGGGACAAAGGCCAAGGTGACTTCCTGGATCTGCGTCGCGGACTGGAAGAGCGAGACCGCGAAGCCGATCAGCAGGGCGGTGAGCAGCACCGGCGCCGCGAGCTCGAAGGCCATCATCATCGCCGACATGCCCAGGTGGACGATGGAGTTGTCGGTCATGGCTGCTCCTTCTAGGACTGGATGGTGCCGATGGTGGGGTGCTCCGATGGTGCGCGCCGAGGCGCGGGGTGCCGCGGGTGCGCCCGCTAAGTCTGATAACTGTGGACGAGGGAGGTGATGATCAAGCCCCAGCCGTCGACCAACACGAACAGCAGCATCTTGAACGGCAGGGAGACGGTGACCGGCGGGAGCATCATCATGCCCAGCGACATCAGCGAGGACGACACGACCATGTCGATGATCAGGAACGGGATGTAGATGACGAACCCGATGATCATCGCCGAGCGCATCTCCGACAACACGAAAGCGGGGATCAACGTCGGCAGGTCGATCTTGTCCGGAGTCGGCGGGTTGGGAAGGTGACCGGCGCGCAGCATCAGCGCGATCTCCTCCGTCCGCGTGTGGTGCAGCATGAAGGTCTTCAGTGGCGCGATGCCGTCGTTGAAGGCGACCGACTGGGTCTTGGTGCCCTTCAAGTAGGGCTGGACGCCCGCCGCGTTCACCGCTTTGAGGGTGGGGCCCATGATGAACACGCTCAGGAATAGCGACAGCCCCGCGAGCACCTGGTTCGGCGGGACCGAGGTCAGGCCCAGCGCGTTCCGAGTCAGCGAGAGCACCATGAAGATCTTGGTGAAGCTGGTCATCAACAACACGATCGAGGGCTCCACCGACAACACGGTCAGCAAGATGAGGATCGTGACCGACTGGCTGGGCTTCGGATC
>JAOPUY010000199.1 GCA_025963265.1 Frankiales bacterium
TTCTCAGGCGGTGCGGTCTCGGTCATCGGATCCTCTTTTGGCCAGTAGGTGTGCGAACCGTAGCGCCGACGGGCAGGGCTACGCGCCGGCGCGTACCCCAATTTCGCGGAGCCGCGAAGCTGATCAGGATTCCGGTGGCTCGGATCGTGCGGGGAGAGACCTGTCGAGGGGGTTCACCTGTCGTGTCTTCGGGTGGGGGAGGACCTGTGGAGGGCGCGCGCGTCAAACCGGGGGATCCATCTCGCCGATGATTACTCGGCGAGGCGCTCCTCCGTGAGGTCGCGGTCGAGTTCGGGGTGGAGCAGGGCGATGACGGTGCGGGCGGTCTCACCTGGGGCAATGTGCTCTGGATCTCAGTGACCGCCGACACGCGTCCTTTCCCATCTTCAGCTCGTTTACATCTGCGCGGCCCGGTCTGTAGCGCCGCTGGCAGCCGGGCTAGGCCCGGCGAAGGGAACAACGCGCTCCGGGGACGCACGAGCAGGGATAGGACCGAGTTGTCTGGCAACGCCGTCAGAGTCGAGATCGCCGTTCGGCCCGGCAACGCCGAGGAGTGGGTGGCGTTCTACCCGGTGTTCGGCGAGGTGCGGCGCACCCTGTTCGGGTCTCGGGAAGACGTCGAGCGGGCGGCGGTGCGGGGGCTGGCTGTCGCGCACCGCGGGCGGATCGTGGCCTGCGAGTTCGCCGAGGTCGCGTTCGAGGCGTTGATGTTCGAGGAGGACAGGTCGCGGCCCGCTCCGTGGCTCTGACTGTCGCGCGCCGCTTCAGGCGCGCGTCGGGACGGGACGGCTCGGGCGGCGGGGCTGACCACGACAAGCGACCCGCCCTCGCATGAGGGCGGGTCGCTTGTGCGGTGTCCAAGTTGGACAGTCGACTGCCTTGCCGGATCGGCAGGGGGTACGCGCTGAGCGAGTACCCCATTAGACCAATTTCGCGGAGCCGGGAAGATGATCGGCCAGTTCGATCGTCTCCAGCGCCTTGCCGAGCATTGCCACCTCGGCGTCGTTCATGTCCTCGAGCCGGTCAGACAGGACTCGACGGGTCACATGCAGGCTCTCGGCGGCCTCTCGGATGTCGTGCGCCGCGAGCATCTCGCAGACCTCGGCGAAGTCGGGCAGCAACCATCTCGCCGTCGCCGCGACAACCCTGGCCTCGTCCATTGCGGCCAAGCTCGCGCACGGCTGGCCCCGTTCGAGGTGCTGCAGCTCGTGGGCGAGGACGACGCGGCGCTGCAAGCGTCTCAAGGTGTGGCCAAGATAGATCGTCGGCTCGCTCCGCTCGTCCCAAACCGTCAGCCCCCACTGCTTCGGAAGGTGGGCGATCCTGACGGGCACACCCGGCCAGCGCTCGGCCAGGTGTGCCCACGGGTCCGGTCTCATGCCGCGTGCGTCGTCAGGTCTGCGATTAAGTGCTCCATCTCGGATTTCGTGAGGTGGTCCAACCGCTCGTAGACGATGGCGGGGATGACGTCGAAGCGACGGGCCACCTCAGCCACGTCGTACGCCACCAGGGCGGCAGCGAACTCGCAGAGGTCGGCGATCAGCCACCGCGCAGTCTGCTTGATCGTCGCCGCCTCGTCCACAGGATCGCGCTGGGTATCGGGCCGTCCGCGGCGCAAGTGGACGATCTCATGGAGGAGGGTGCATCTGCGCTCGACCTTGCTGAGATCGAGCGCGAGGTGTATCTCGATCGAGCCGTCCGGCAGCCACAGCGTTTGGCCGGCTTCGTTGCCGAGGTCGGCCCGGATCCTGATCTTGACGTCGGGCCAGTGCTCGGCCAGTTCGTAGTACGGGTCCGGCCTGTCCGTCACGCTGAGCGCCGGGCCACGACGATCGCCGCGATGTTCCCCCGCCGCCAGCTCTCCAGATCGCGGAGGCGGACGGTCCACCGGCCGCGGCGGCGTGAGCGGCGCAGGTCGCCTGCCGCAAGCGCTCCACGGATCTGCTCGAGCGCCTTCTCGGTCAGCTCGTAGGGGATCGGGAGGTCGAGGTCGGGGGCGTGCTGAATACTTCGCGTCATGGTCGTTCCTTCTCTTGGGGGAGGGATGATCTAGGCCTCGGCCCGGTGCTCGAACACCGGCCGGGGCCGTGCTGCTGATACTGCGACGGCGGTCTGACAGATTGCTCTGGGTCAGCCTTCGGCGAGGGTGAACGGGATCGGCTCGTCAAGCGCCCGCATCCGATCGAGCAGAACACGGCACTCCTGCCCGGTCGCCGGTGAGACCGCCTCCCACATGTCCCAGACGAACCGGTCGGTCGCGAACAGTTCGATCATCTCGAGGACCCTCCTCTTGCCCAGCGGCGGGATGGAGGGGTCCCACAAGACGGCCAGGACCACCTCGGTGTGCTTCTGCAGCGCCGCCGGGGCGAGGCTCGGCAGGTCGATCGACAGTTGGGCGGTGCTGCATTCACTATGCTTGATCATGGGTCTAGCTCCTCAATGGTTTGGGGGGGTTCGATGAAGGTCCCGGTCTGGGGTGTACCCCCCCGGCCGGGGCCGCTATATAGATGTAGCAATGCGTGTAGCAACGCACGCCGATTCGCGATCGTCCGCGCGTGGACGCCGACGACGGGAGGCCCGCGATTCCTGGGGTAGCCGTCGCCCGCGGACGTCAGCGGACCCGATTCCGGTGACTGGGGGTCTGAGGGTCACGCCGGCTCGGAGCAGGTAGTTGCGGACGGAGCCGTAGGTCACGCCGGTCTGGTCTGCGACTTGTCGCAGTGAGCGTCCGGATTCGTAGATCCGGGCTATCTCGTCGGCTTGCCCGGCGTCCGCTGCCCGGTGGGGCCGGATGGCGACGCCGGCGCGCTGTAGGTGGGCGCGGCGGTCCGCCGGTGCAGGTGATGGTCGCGGGCGAGCTGCTGGATCGTCGCGCCGGCGGCGTAGGCCTCGGCGAGCGCTTGGAGGTGGGTCGGCTGGAGCTTGGTCTGCGGGTTGTATGGCGGGTCGTCGTCGATGGCCTCAAACTCTGCGACGGGCGATTTTGAGGGGCGACGTGCGGTCGTCGTCGGAGCATATCCGGCAGGTCGGTTCTTTTCGAGCTCGGTCAGCGCCCGATGCAGGCGTTTCGGGCGGTGTGAAAGTTGTTCTCTTAGGTGCACAGACCAGATACCTGAGGTCTCGCTTTTAAACCAAGCTCTATGGTGCTCAGCTCCATCTCGCCGTACGTCACGCTGAGGACCTCGGACGCCGAGCGGCTTCGAAGGAGAGACGGCCAGATCGCGCGGCCGCAGTGGTCGCGGCGAGGACGATAACGTCGCCTCGAAGCTGGCGATCTTCTCAGCCCTCAAGATGTGTACGGAGAGTTGATGAAGAGTCACCCAACTCGGGTACCCCGGCGAGCACGGTCAGCGGTCAGTACGCGATCGTCGTGGGGCCACTGGAGATCACCACGACCAGCCTGAACAACGGCCGTTTGCGCGTGGCCTACAAGGCCAGCCTGGCCGTGAATGAGGGCTCGCCCGCGACCTGGACGGTCACCGCGGGTGCGGCCAAATGAGAGCCACGCGACCAGCGTGGGCAGCCGAAATGAGAGCGACGAACCGGGCGTCTGGACCGAGCCTTGCCAGGCACCGGTCCTAGGTCAATGAAACAAGTAGCCGATGAGCGGATCGAGAGAGTCCACTGCGTGCGAGACTCCATCACATGGCCGATGGGACCGGAGCACCCGAGGTTTGGTGGGCACGCACAGTCGGTGGCGCACGACCGGGCGATCCCCGAGACGGAGAGCTTCACCAGTGCTTCGGCAGGCTCGAAGACCGCATGGACATCGAACCGTGGGACGACAGCCCCAACCTGGCTGACTGGCGTTATGTGCGCGACCCGACTACTCCACCCACAGAGGACAACCGCCGGGTTGTTCACACATTCCTTTACGAGCGGGAGGCATGACTCGGACGACCGCTCATGCGTGTCGAGGCGTGACTCAGAAGGTGATCACAGCCTCACCGTCTCGCGCTGAAGTTCAGAAATCCGTCACGCGAAACCATCCGCTCATGCCGCGTTGAGGCGCGCTTCGGAGGATCCTGAACTGCTGCGTTGATGCGCGGTTCGAGAGGCGCGCGGTTACCAGCTAACTCTGCGGTCGACAGGTGGAGTTGCCCCGTCGACGTCCGGCTCATCGATGTCCACCTCGGCAACTGAGGGTTGCAGCCCGCGATTGTGGAGCAGCCGCGGCACCGTGAGGAAGAGCGCGATCACGAGCAGGGTGATCGGCAAGCTGATCGCGAGAGTCGACGCGTTGTGGTAACTCCGATGGTCGACCGAGAACAACACCGTGAACGCGACCTGCAGCGTGAGGAGGCTGGCGACGTTGAGCACCCGAGCGGGCGTGGTAATGATCGCGAACGCGCCGATCCTCTCCGATGCGTGAGCGCGAAGGTCCACAACCGTGCCCGCGGCTGCAAACCCGGCACCGACTGCCGCGAGCGCCTGGAAGATGATCACAGTCTGACTGTCTCACGCTGACTGCTCATAAATCCATCACGCGAAGCCATCCGCTCACTGCGCAAAGGTGTAGCTGCTGGCGGTCTGATCGTGCATGGTGTTGATGCCGGTGACAGGGGGTCGTCGGTGCGCCCTGGTTCCCCGCCGGGTCATCGCGTCATCCGCGCGATCGTGGAGGTCCTGCATGAGTTACGCGAGGCCCGGCGGCCCAGGACACGCAGACTGGCGACAGGGCTGAGCGCCACCAGAGCGCCGATCAGTGAGCGACCGGCAGTCGTGTCCCGGAACCGTCGGGTGCCCAACCTGCTGCGGCAACAGCGAGGAAGGGACACCGATGAGTGTTCAACAAGAAGTGGGTCAGAGTCGAGTCACGGCCACCTGATCGGCCTGTGGTGGCTGGAGCATCGTGGCTCCGGCCGTCCACCCGCCTTGGTGCGACGTGTGCGTCGAATCGTTCGCGCCGAGTTAGACCCCGCCTCAAGGCGCCGTACTTGCCGACGCCTAGTTAGACCTTCGCCCAGTTCACCGCTAGCGGGCAAGCGCGTCGTGTGCCAGACTCGCGGAGCGCCTGGTTGAGCCCCAAGCTGCGCGAACCCGCCTCGGCGGAACTCGGAAGCGGCCACCTAATGCCCGAGAGCACCCAGTCCCATCCCAGCCCTGACGATGCGGCGCTCCTCGCCGGAGCCGAGGTCGAAAAGCCCTCGTACGCCTCGCCGGCCGTCGCCCACAGGACGAAGACCCTCGATGACGTCGACCCGAAGCAGGGCGTCAGCGGTGAGTACCC
>JAOPUY010000405.1 GCA_025963265.1 Frankiales bacterium
GTGCACGTCGCCGGTGTCGTCAATCGACCAGGCGACGCCGAACATCTTGGCGTTGCGCCCCAGCAGCCAGCGGTAGACCTGCTCGGAGTTCTCATCCGGCTTGCGGATCACGAAGGCCTCGATGCTCAGGGCGTTCGCGCCCAAGCGCAGCCAGCAGGACGTCTTGAGCCGGCGCTCGCCCGGCACGTTGGCCAGGAAGGCATGCGGCTCGGGCTCGGCGAAATCCAACTCGGCCGAGACCAGCGCGCCGCGGATCACCGCGGCCACGGCGTCCAGTCCCGTCCCGCCGGGCTCGCTCGGGGTCACGTCGCTCGCGTCCATCTTGCTCAACCCAAGCCCTTCTGGGCGTCGGCGCCCTGGTTGAAGTGGGCGATCGAGTCGCGGTAGGCGACCAGCAGGCCGTCGGCGGTGTGCCGCCAGGAGAAGCGCTCAGCGTGCGCGCGGGCGCCGCGGCTCAAGTTGGCTCGTCGGACCGGCTCGGTCAGCAGCCCGCGCAGCACCCGGGCCCAGTCCTCGGGTCGGTGCGTGTCCACCAGCACGCCGCTGACCCCGGCCGCGACCGCGGTCGACAGGCCGCCCACGTCGGCGGCCACGACCGGCGTCCCGCAGGCCTGCGACTCCAGGGCGACCAAGCCGAAGGACTCGTTGTGGCTGGGGACGACGGTGAGGTCGGCCGCCCGGTAGAAATCGGCCAATCGCTCCCGGCCGACCGGCGGCTCGAACTGAACCTGGGCGGCGATGCCCAGGTCGACGGCCATCTTCTGCAGCACATCCGGATGGGCCAGCCCGCTTCCGCTGGGCGCTCCGACGATGACGACTCGCAGCCGAGCCGCGAGGTCAGGGTCGGCCGCCGCGATGAGGGCCGCCGCGTGCAGCAGGACGTCCGGCGCCTTGAGCGGCTGGAGCCGTCCGACGAACAGCAGCACCAGGGCGTCCCGCTCGAGGCCGAGCGCAGCCCGAGCGGCCTGCTGATCTCCGGGCTGGAAGCCCTCCAGGTCGACCCCCGGGGCGACGGTGACGATCTTGGCCGGGTCGGCGCCGTACCAGTCGCAGAGCTGAACCGCCTCGGCGTCGGTGTTGGTGATCAGGCGGTCCGCCTCGGCCACGACCTGCTGCTCGCCGACGATCCGGGCGAACGGCTCGGGGGTGTCCCCCTCGGCCAGATGGGCGTTCTTGGCCTTGGCCAGCGTGTGCGCGGTGTGCACCAACGGCACGCCCCAACGGTCCCGGGCCAGCCAGCCGACCTGCCCGGACAGCCAGTAGTGGGAGTGGATCACGTCATACCAGCCGGCCTCCTGCTGCGCCTCGGCCCGCAGCACGGCGGCCGTGAACGCGCACAACTGCGCGGGCAGGTCCTGCTTGGACAGCCCCTCGAACGGGCCGGCCGAGACGTTGCGAACCAGCACGCCCGGCTGCACCTCGACCACGCGGGCGAGCTCGGAGGAGGTGGCCCGGGTGAAGATCTCCACTTCGACCCCGGATTCGGCCAGTCGCTTGGCCGTTTCCAGGATGTAGACGTTCATGCCGCCAGCGTCGCCGCCGCCCGGCTGCTCCAGCGGTGAGGTGTGGACGCTGAGCGTCGCGATCCTGCGGGGTAGCGCGTTGTGCACCGCTAGCCGGCTGGTGCGCATCCACGTCTCCTGTCGGGTCCAAACCTGTCAAGCCACTGTCACCGCAAAGCTGACCACACCCGATCATGCCCCATTTTTTCCGGGTGAGCAGAATCGAGGGCATGACTACGCCGGCAGCCCCCGCAGCCTCGACCACCCACCCGCGCGGCCTCGCCGTGGTCACCGGCGCCTCCAGCGGCATCGGCGCCGCCACCGCGCGCCGGCTGGCCACCGAGGGCTTTCGGGTCTGGGCCTGCGCGCGCCGGCTCAGCCGGCTGGTCGAGCTCGCCGAGTCGGCGCCGGGCGTCGAGGCGGTCGAACTGGACGTCACCGACGCCGCCTCCGTCGCCGCCCTGGCCGGGCGCCTGGCCGCGGAGCCGGATCCAGCCGATCTGACTCTGCTGGTCAACAACGCCGGCGGCGCGGTCGGGCTGGAGCCCGTCGCCACCGCCGACCCGGCCGACTGGCTGAGCATGTACCAGACCAACGTGCTCGGGGCTATGCGGATGACCCAGGCGCTGCTGCCGTTGCTGCAAGCGGGCCGGGGCGGCCATGTCGTGCTCACCAGCTCGACCGCCGCGCACGGGGTCTATGAGGGCGGCGCCGGTTACTCGGCCGCCAAGTACGGGGCCCGCGCCATGATGGAGACGCTGCGGCTGGAGTTGAACGGCACGCCCGTCCGGATCTCCGAGATCGCCCCGGGCATGGTGGCGACCGAGGAGTTCTCGCTGGTCCGCTTCGGCGGCGACGCCGAACGAGCCGCCGCCGTCTACGCCGGAGTCGACGCGCCGCTGACGGCCGAGGACATCGCCGACGTCATCGCCTTCGTGGCGACCCGGCCGGCCCACGTCAACATCGACACCCTGATCGTCCGGCCGATCGCGCAGGCCGCGGCCTACAAGGTCGCCCGCCGCTGAGCTGTCGGCAGAGCGGCCGCCCGATCGTCAGAAAGTGCAGTTACGCAGGTGGGCCTCGGGCCCGAGCCGGACGCCGAACCGGTCCTGCACGCCGCTTCGGATCTCACTGGCCAACGCCAACAACTCGGCGGTCGTCGCCCCGCCGCGGTTGGTCAGGGCCAAGGTGTGCTTGGTCGAGACCGCCACCCGCCCCCGACCGCGGTCCAGTCCGTAGCCCGGGTGATAGCCCGCGTGGTCGATCAGCCAGGCCGCCGACAACTTGAGCTTGCCGTCGGCCGCCCAACGCGGGCAGTCCGCGGCCGCCTCGGGCACGGTGTCCAGCAGCGGGTTCACGAAGAACGAGCCGACGCTCCAGGAGTCGTGATCGGTGGGGTCGAGCATCATCCCCTTCGATCGGCGCAAGGCGAGCACGGTCTCGCGCACCTGCTCCAGGGGTGCCCGCTGCCCCGGCTCGATCCCGAGTCGACGAGCCAGTTCCAGATAGCGGATCGGACCCGACAGCGCCGATGACGACGCGGCGATCGAGACGTCCAGCACCACATAGCGGTCGGTGTGCTTGAACGCGGAGGTCCGGAAGCCGAACTGGCACCGTTGGGGTGACCAGGACTCGACCACGCGCTCCAGACGGTCATAGACCGTCAGCCCGGTCAGCACATCGGCGATCTCGGCGCCGTACGCGCCCACGTTCTGCACCGGGGTGGCGCCGACCAGGCCGGGGATGCCGGACATCGTCTCCAACCCGGACAACCCGAGCTGAATGCACCGCTGCACGAGGGTGTCCCATTCCACGCCGGCGTCGACCCGCAACTCCATGCCGTCATCGGTGTCGACGGTGGACAGCGTTTGCGAGCCGACCCGGATCACGACGCCGGGCCAGCCTCGGTCGCCCACCACCAGGTTCGAGCCGCCGCCGAGCAGCAGCACCGGGTCACCGGCCTCGTCGGCCGCCGCGATCTGCTCGACGAGTTCCTCGCTCGAGGAAGCGGTCAGCACCCGCTCCGCCGGGCCGCCCAACCGGAGCGTCGTCAGCTGAGCAAGGGTGGTCGGCACGCTTGACAACGCTACCGTCCGCTGGGCGGCTAACGTGGTGCACCGTGGCAGCGGAGCACCGGGGGGCGCGGCCCCGGTTGGCCGCCGGGCGGGCGCGGGCCCTGGGCGCGCCGACCCGAGGGACGACGAACCCCAATCGCCTTCGCCGGATGGACAATTGGATCGCCACCGCGCTCCGCGCTCGGATACTGGCGGCCACCGATCCGCTGGTCATCGACCTCGGCTACGGCGAGGATCCGGTCACCGCGA
>JAOPUY010000214.1 GCA_025963265.1 Frankiales bacterium
AGCTCCTGCATCGTCCAGAACCGCAGCGGACAACCCCGTGCCGTGTCCGGCCGCGCCAGCGACCTTCTGTCCGTCTTCACAGAGCACTTCGCGGACATGGGCTGCAGCAAAGCCGAGCTCCGCGCCGTCGCCGGGCTCGCACCCGCCACCTTCCAGCGAAGCCTGAAAGCCCTGGTCAGCACAGGTGCACTCGTGAACCAAGGCAGCGACTCCCGCCCCTTCTACAAGGCAGGGCCGAACCATGCCGCCACCTGATGTCCGCCATGTCCGCCGAATGTCCGCCCTTGATCCGGACATGTCCGTCCGCCCCCCACTCCTTAGGAGGGGGACAGGGGACACGGACAAAGGCCAGACACCACCACTGCGCGAGGGCAGTAGCCGGCGATCAGCCCTGAAGCGTGTTCACCAGCGCATCCCCAGCCGTCAGACCAGCGGCCCCACCCAGCAGCGCCCAGCTCCACACGATCCGCCACACCCGGTGATACATCGCCGCCTCGACCGGACTCTCGCGGAGCATTTGCCGAACCGTGCGCCGCTGCTTCCATCGCTTGATGGGGTGACTGCGCGGGTGCTCGAGCCGCATGCCATCGACCGTGCGGAAGACCTCGCGTTCGTCCTCGAGCTGGGCCAGCTGGCTGAAGCCCTCGTTGACCTGCAAGAGCGTGCCGACCAGCGCGGCCAGGGCGGCAAGGAAGGTCACCATGCCGCGACCGTAAGGCCCGAGCACTACGGGGCCAACAGGTGACCGGCTCGGACGAGGCCTTTGCCGGCGCCACCCAGCGCGAGCAACTCGACCGCTGCCTAACCAGGTTCGTCGATGCCGTCCTCACCGGCGACGACACCGCAGCCCGCCAGGCCTTCGTCGACGCCCAAGCCCTCCCCGCCCTCACCGACGCGCGCACTCCCGCGCTCGTATGGGTCGAGACAGAGCGGATCGCCGCGCAGGCCCTGCCCGACGACCTCGAGACCGAGACAGCCGCAGCGACCAGGCTCCTCAGCAGGGGCCGGCCATGACCAGCCCGAACGGATGGGCCCGCAAGAACCAGCGCACTCCCGCAGAGCTGGCGCGGCGAGCGAAGTACGCCAGCGCTGAGCATCGCGAGCAACGCAAGCAGCGGGTCGCAGCAGCCACACCCAGCACGCCCTGCAGCAGGTGCGGCCGGCCCCTCGGCCCGAACCGCAGCCGCTGGCACCTCCCGCACGACACGACCGGCACCCGCTACCTGCCCGGCCTGTGGTGCGCGCCCTGCAACCTCAGCGAAGCAGCCAGCCGCGGCGCCAGGACCCGAAACGCACAGGCCAAGGCGCGAGGGCAGCAACCGACCGCCCGCGTGACAGGACTCAGCTGGTGACCCTCAAAAAAATCCAGCGTGATCGTCTCTGCGACCCGCGCATAAAACTTTTTCCATGCGTGGCTCGAGCTTGTCCGGACTCGCGGGGTGGCCCGTGACCGGCCCGCGGCTGTGCTCGGGGTGCGACGGGCCGCTGGTGGGCCGCGCGGACAAGCGCTTCTGCAGTGACGCGTGCCGGAAGCGCGAGCGCCGGCGACTCCGCGTCGTGCCGACCAGTCCGGACACCACGACGGCCGCCTCGACCGAGGTTGCGGACCGGCTGCTGGCCGAGCTCGAGCAGCTCGGCGTGGCCGGCTCGTACGAGGCGCAGGTCGCGCTGCGCGTTGCGCGGCAGCTGGATACCGGTGGGGCGATCGGGGCTGCGTTCGTCTCGCTGAGCAAGGAGCTCGACCGGCGGGTCGCGGTTCTGCGGCTGAGTGCCGAGCGGCCAGATGATCCGACCCGGCTGATTCACGACCGTATCGCGCGGAAGCAGGCCCACCTGCGCGCCGGCCTGTCGCTGGCCAAGAGCGAGGATCCGTGAGTCCGGCTACGCCCGGTCGGGTGCGGATCGAGCAGGTGCGCGGGACCGGGGTCCGCGTGTGGCACGAGCTCGAGGTCGACGATGCCGGCCGGGTCGAGTGCCCCCTGTGTCGGCGGTGGTTGCCGGTGGCGATCGTGGTGGCGCATCTGCAGCCGGCGCCGTCGGGCGCTGTGCTCCCGATGGACGACGACGAGCGCTCCGCTGCGTCTGAGCCCTGGGAATCGTCGTGGTGAGCTGCGCGTGAGAGGGCGAGATGGGCTGATCCACGTCCTCGGTGACGGGTCGGTGTTGCTCGAGGGCACGGCGGTGCCGATCGCGCTCGAGGGCCTGCGCGCGCTGGGTCGTGAGCGGCGCGGCAACGGGACGGGTCTGCCGGCTGTTGCGGTCGAGCTCGCGGACTGGCTGATGGTGGCTGCGGAACTCGCGGTGCGGCTGTCTCAGGCTCAGAACGGTTCCGTTGCCGGAACCTCGACGGTTCCGCGGCGGCCGTCCGCGCCATCGTCGCCCAGTCAGGACCCGGTCGACGTCGAGGAGGCAGCGGTGCAGCTGCAGCACTCGGAGAGCTACGTGCGTCGCATGTGCCGCGCGGGCGCGTTCGTCACTGCCCGCAAGAGCGCAGGCGCGTGGCTGATCGACCGGGCCGAAGTCGTAGCGCGGGCCACCGCGCGCAGCCAGGAGGCCTCGTGACTAGTCCCACCATCTCGTCGAAGATCGTGCTTGAGCAGGGCGACCTCGCCGTCGTGCCCGTTCCGGAGGGCCGCGTGGTCCTTCGGAACGAGCAGACGCATGTAAGTGCCCGGGTCGAGTCGGTGATCCTGCTCTTCCCGCACGGCAGCGGCGAGCCTCAGGAGCTCGCGCGTTACTCGCACAACTCCCACGACGCCTCGGGGATGCTGACGCTCGCCCTAGCCGCGCTGGACTCGTGGAAGTGACCGCGTCGACGCCGGTCGCCGCCATAGCGCCGGCCGCCAACGACCGGCAGCAGGCCTTCCGGGACCGCATCGCCGAGGTCGAGGAGCAGGCCCAGGGCGCTCAGGCCGAGGTCGACGCCGCGTCCGAGCAGAGCCTCGTCACCGCCGACAAGCTCGAGAAGGCCCGCCGTGCGCTGCAGACCGCCGAGCGCAACCACGCCATCGCCCTCGCTGACCTTGGATCGGCGGAAGCCCGTGTGGCTGAGATGCAGGGCGAGCTGGGCTCGTTGCACCGACGCCTCGAGATGGCGTCGGCCGTCAGGAAGGCACGCGCATGACGACCGCTCCGGTTCCTGGCGCCACGCCCAAGGTGAGGCAGGCCGCCGCGCAGCTGGGCGTGGACCTGGCGACGGTCAAGGGCACGGGCTCCGGCGGACGCATCAGCCTCGCGGACGTGCGAGCAG
>JAOPUY010000250.1 GCA_025963265.1 Frankiales bacterium
TCACCCTGCGCGACGTCGGCCCGACTCGCGCCCAAGTCGAGGAATCGCCGCACCTCAGCCGCTTGATCGTCGGGGCGAAAGTCAAGATGCAAGCGATTCTTGACCGTCTTCGACTCCGGCACGGGGACGAAGATCAGGCCAGGCAGTTCATTCGGCGTCGGACGAATCTCAAACTCGTCGTCGACCTGCGAAACGAACACCCAACCCAGCGCTGCCCGCCACCACTCCGCCAACTCGGCCGGCTGGGCGGCGTCGATGACTACCTGTTCCCACTGCAGACTCATCAGCCAAGACTAGGCAACGGGACTGACACTGGCGAGAATTGAGGTCAGCCCACAGACCGGGTCACCCACAGGACGAGACGGAGCCGGCAGCGATGGACCAGAGCGAGCTTCTGACGCAATGCCTGGCCAAGCCTGGCGCCTGGCCGGACCAACCGTGGGAAGGCGACACCGTCGTGAAGGTGGGGAGCAAGATCTTCGCCTTCCTGGGCTCCGCCGAGGGCGCGCAGGTGGGCGTGAAGTGCGGGCCGACGCGCGAGGCGGCCGACGAGTGGCTGCTGCGCTACCCGAGCGACGCCTCAGCGATGCCCTATATCGGCCGCTTCGGCTGGAACTCGCTGCTCACCGGCGGCGCAATCTCGGACGAGGAAATCTTGGAGGCCGTCGACGCCTCCTACGCCGCCGTGGTGAGCAAGCTGCCTAAGCGAGAACGGCCGGTGCCTAAGGTGGAGGCATGACCACCTTCCCCCGCGCGGCACTCCTGGGCTTGGCCACTGGCTCACGGAGCAGTCTCGGACTCACCGCGCTCGCGGTCACCGCCGCGCAGGGCTCGCGAAGGCGTGGTCACAGTTGGCTGCGGAGCCCCTGGGTCGCGCGCGCCGCCCTAGTGGCCACGGCCGGTGAGCTGACCGGTGACAAGCTCCCGCAGACGCCCAGCCGACTGGAGCCCGCCGGCTTCGTCCCTCGGCTGGTGCTCGGCGGCGTGGCCGGCGCGATCCTGTCTTACCGCGAGGGCCGCTCGCCTGGACATCGCGCGGCCTCCGGCGCGATCGGGGTGTTGGCCGCCGCGGCCGGCGCGCAGTTAGGCGCCTCCTGGCGAAACCTGGCCGCTGAGCAGTTCGGCAGCGACCTGCCGGGCGCCTTCGCCGAGGACGCGCTGGCCATCGGCGCGGCGGCCTTGGCGGTCACCGGTCGGTGAGGGGAACGACCATCGTCGGCGTCGTGATGCGGTGGTCGTCGCGCAGCGGCCGCACCGCGGTCCCGATGGCGAAGAACTCGGTCGTGTGGCCGCCCCAGGTATGCGCGAGATTCTTCAACTGCACGCCGACGATTCCCTCCCCGTCCAAGGCCTCGCCCTCGGCCTGCATCCGGCTCATCGCGAGTTCGCGAGCGTCGTAGAGGGCTTGGGTGAACGTCTCCACCTCGGTGTTGACGCCGAACGTGCCGACGACGTTGAACGCCGACCGATGGGCAACGTGGTAGACGCAGCTGCCCATGACCAGTCCCAGTGGGGCATAGCCAGATTGGATCAACGTCCAGAAGTCCTGGCCGGACAGATCCGAGGTGAACGGAATTCCCTTGTTGTTCAACCAGGTTCCACCGGTCGCCGGCGGCTGATCACCTTTCACCGCGGTGCCGATCGCGATGAACTCGGCGAGATTGTGGCCGAATTCCTTGAACTCGATCTCCAGGCGCACGCCCACGATCCCGTCCGCTCCCAGGTCCTTGGCCTCAGCCTCCATGCGGGTCATCGCGAGCTCCCGCGCGTGATACATCGCCTGGGACAGTCGGTCGAGCTCCTGGTTGGCGGTCCATCGGCCCTTTTGAATGCCGACGTGGTAGATGCTCGAGCCCAGCACTAGCCCCAGGGGCCGAAAGCCCGCCTCGCGGACCAACAGGAATTCGTTGACCGAAAGATCGGAGGTGAAGAAGGGCCGGCCGGTGCCGCCGTGCCCGCGGAGCTCGGCCAGCCGGCGCATCGCCGTTTCCGACAGCTGGGACGAATCGGGTTGCGTCAACTCAGACATCGGTTCTCCCTTGTCGCAGCGGCAGAATCGCCAATGGAGCGATTCGTGGTCCCGGTCGGGCGAAACCGGCCAGGCTGGTGCCGGTGATCGTCACGAGAGCGGTGCAGACCGGCTCTTGCTGATCGATCTCGAACTCGACGCTCATATCGGTCAGCACCGCCGCCTCGGCGTGGCCGGCGCGAGCGGCCACCGCGAAATCCTGACGGGCTTGATGACGGCAGGTGTTGATCAGGTCGGTGTACGCCTCGACTTCGACGTTGGCGGCAAAGGTGCCGCGCTGCGAGCGGGAGGTCCAGTCCACCCATCTGATAGCCATGCAGGGCGCGATCACCAGCGCGACCGGGACCCAACCGCCGTGCAACGCGGCCGCGACCTGAGACCCGCTGAGATCAGTCGTGAACGGGGTCTCGGTGTGCGTCGCGCCGCCTGAGCGCACCGCCGTGCCGATGGCCAGGAAGCGCCACAGCTGCGCGCCGCCCTGATAACCCACGGTCAAGCTCAGCCGCACCCCGACGACACCGTCGGCCCGCACCGCCCTCGCCTCAGCGCTGAGCCGGCTGAGCGCGGTGCGATAACCCGCCTTCAACGCGGTGATCCGGGACGGCACGCCGACCCGGAGGTTGCCCGAACTGCTGGTGTAGGTCTGCGGGCCGTAGGCCATGGGTCCGACGACGCCCCCGGGACCCCACTGCGGAAAGCCGGCGGAGTAGAAGCCCGTCGGAGTGACGGTGTTGGCTACCGCGCCGATCACCTCGCTCACCGGGGTGAATCCGGCGCTGGCCAACGCGGCGGCCTCCTGGACCGACAACAGCCCAGTCGGGATCGCCTGGTGGTCCAACCGTTCCTCGCGCGCGCTGGGACGCCGCGAGTGGGGACCGGTCATTCGCGGTCGGGTCTACGCGTGCGGTTCCAATGGTCGGCGTACATGAGCAGACCGAGACCGGCCAGCACCAGCAGGGCCCAGAACCAACCCAGGGAGTGGCTGAACGTGCCGACGGCGCCGATCACGACGATCAGGACGCCGAGAATGACCATGGCCCGCACAGGCCCGGCGTCCGGCAAGAACTTCACGGACCCAGCGTAAGCACTCGGACTGAGTGCCCGCCGTGGGCCCTTGACCGCCGCGGCGCCACCGTACTTCCACTTAACAACTCAATCGTCCGATCGGGTCTGGTGCCGCAGACCTGGCCCGCGCTGCGGCTGCGGCTGCGGCTGCGGCCCAGCATCCGACGCCGGTGGCAGCCGACGCGGCCTGCCGCCCAGTGGCTAGGAGGCGACCCAGCGCGAGCTGTGGAACCATTCCGAGGGTCCAAGTGCTCTTATAGGTAACCGCTGTGTTGGGCAGCGCTAGGCCGACAGGGCAGCTCGGGAGGCGCGGTGACCGACGACGTGCCGCCGGCCTTCGCCGCCTTCATGGCCGCGCGCTATGACGCCCTGGCCCGCTCGGCCTATCTGCTGCTCGGCGATCGGGGCCACGCCGAGGATCTCGTGCAGGCGGCGCTGCTCAAGACCTACCGGGCGTGGGACTCCTTGCGAGCGGCGCAGGCCGCCGAGGCCTTCACTCGCACGACGATGGTTCGATTGGCCGGCCGCCAAGCCCGGCGTCGCTGGCGCGGTGAGATCCCGTCCGACGATTTCGGCGCCGACTCCGCCTGGATCACCGATGATCATCAGCACCGAGTCCCGGCGACGCTGGACGTCCGGAGGGCGTTGCGCTCACTGCCGCTAACCCAGCGGGCCGTGCTGGTGCTGCGGTATTTCGACGACTTGAGCGAGGCCCAGACCGCAGCCGTGCTCGGCTGTTCGGTGGGGACGGTCAAGAGCCGGGCCAACCGGGGCCTGGCCCGGCTGCGGGCCGAGGGTTTGCTCACCGAGCACCTGGACGTTGACGCCGTGACGGAGGCCCGAGATGGATGACGAGCAGCAGTTGACGGCTCTGCTGGAGCGAGCCGCGGCCGGGCCGAGCTTCGAGCCGCCGCCGACCAGCTTTTTCACCGACTCGCCGCGACCCAAACGTGCCCGCCGGAAGTCGACGCTAGTCCTGATCGCGGCGGTGTATATCGCACTGGTGATTGCGATCCCCCTGATCGTGGTGGGTCAGTTCCAGAGCTCATCGCGTCCGCAGTCGGCCCCGCGGCCACCCTCGACTGCTCTGCCGTCGGGGGTGACCGCGGCCCAGATCGCCGGCTACA
>JAOPUY010000255.1 GCA_025963265.1 Frankiales bacterium
CGAGAGCCTGGTGCTCGAGGTCTACCGCTACGAGGTCTCGCAATTGGTCGCCGGCGCCGATGAGTTCCTCGACGCGCTGGAACCGGCCGACGCGCTGCGCGCGTGGGTGCAGCGCCTAGCCCAGTACGCGATGACCAAGCACGGCTTGGCCGCGGCCCTCCGGACCGCGACTGGACCCGGCACGGCGCTGTTCGCCGAGACCTACGACCAGATCGTGGGCGCGCTGGGACGGTTGCTCGACGCGGCCGCCCGCAGCGGCGCCATCCGATCGGGCCTCAAACCCGACACGGTGATTCTCGCCCTGGCCGGCCTGTGGGAGATCGATCCGAACTCCGATTGGGAGGCGACGGCCAGTGAGCTCTATGACCTGCTGCTCGGTGGCCTGCTGCGCTGATGGGTCGTGACAAAGTCCGACGCCCGGTCCAGCGCCTCTCCGGCCTCATCGAGGAGGGCGGCAAAACCTTGGAACACATGGGGGACGCCGGGGGTGACCTCGAGCGTCACCGCGACATCGGAGCGCGCCGCCCGTTCGGCCAGTCGGAGAGCGTCGCTCAGCAGGATCTCGTGCGAGCCCACTTGGATGAGCAGCGGGGGCAATCCGGCCAGGTCCCCGAAGATCGGGCTGATGTGCGGGTCAGCAGCGTCGGCCGCGCCCACATAGTCCGGAACCCGGGCGCGGAGTCCATCCGGGCTGAGGACTGGGTCGAGCGACTCCTTCTCGGCCAGCGTCTGTCCCGCCAGCGTGAGATCGGCATACGGCGACATCAGGAACCCGCAGCTTGGCAGCGGCGTCCCGGCCTCTCGGAGCGCGAGGAGGACGGCGACGGCCAGCCCGCCGCCGGCCGACTCGCCCGCGAGGGCGATCTGCTCAGGGGCGACGCCCTGTGCGAGCAGTCCCTCGTAGGCCGATCGAGCGTCCTCGATCGCCGCCGGATATGGATGCTCGGGGCCTAGTCGGTAGTCCAGCGTGATGGCCTTGCCGCCGGTGCGCCGAACCAGATCGCTCACCAGCGCAACGGAGGCCACCGCCGTGCCGATGACGTAGACGCCGCCGTGAAAATAGAGGATCACGCTCTCGGCCGCGTTGCCCTCGACGGTGACCTCGATGGCGTCGACCCCGCCTAGCTGCACCGGATTCTGCCGGACGTCGGAGGCCACCGGGACGCGCGCCATCAGCTCGTCGAACGCGGCCCGCAGTTTCGCGACGTCCCCGCCGGTCTCGAGGCCGCCCTGGCGCAGGATGGCGTCCAATTGGCGCTGCTGCTCGGTGCTCATCAGTGTTTCTCCTGTCGTCGGGTTAGCCGCCGGTCGGTGCGCCGGGCGGCGGAGCGAGGTCGTCCTTGCCAGCGTTGACCAAGACCAGCACGGTCGTGAACGCGGTGGCGAGCAGCCCGACTCCGATCCAGAACGCGACGTGATAGCCGTGGATCGCGGCGAGCGGATTGAACGCCGACGGTGCGAGGTGGTGGGCCAGGACATAGGAGGACACCGCGCTCGCGTAGAACGTGTTCAACAACGCGGTGCCCAGGGTCCCGCCGATCTGCTGGGTCGAGTTGAGCACCGCGCTGGCGACTCCCGCGTCGTCATCACGCACTCCGGTGAGCGCGAGGCTCGACAGCGGCACCAACACCAGTGCCAGGCCGGCGCTCATCAGCAACTCCCCGGGCAGCACGCTGCTGACCCAACTGCTGGTGTCGGTGATGGAGGTGAAGGTGACCAGGCCGACCGTGGCCAGAGCGAGCCCGATCAGCATCAGTGGCTTGGGCCCGGTGCGCGGTAGCAGCGGCGACACCACGATTGAGGTGAGGACGACGCCGCCGCTGAACGGCAGGAAGGCCACGCCCGACTTGAGCGCGCTGTAGCCCAGGTTGTATTGGAAGTAGTAACTCAGGAATAGAAACATCGCGAACAGCCCGGCGAAGACCAGCAGCGAGGCGAGGTAGGAGCCGCCGCGATTGCGATCGAGCACGACCCGCATCGGCAACAGCGGGCTCGCGGTGCGCAACTCGACAAGCACGAACGCGGCCAGCAAGATGACGGCCGCGACGAGCAGGCTGATCGTGGCGACCGAGAGCCAGCCGACACCCGTCTTGGCCGCTTCGGTGAATCCGTACACGAGAGCGACCAGTCCGGCCGTGCCGAGGATCGCGCCCGGAACGTCATAGGAGCTTCCGCCGCCGGACTTGCTCTCGGTGACCAGGATCGTGCCGGCGGTGAAGGCCACGATGGCGATCGGCACGTTGATCAGCAGGCACCAGCGCCAGGACGCGTACTCGGTCAGCGTGCCGCCCAGGATCAAGCCGATCGCGGCCCCACCTCCGGAGATGGCGCCGTAGACCGCGAACGCCCGAGACCGGTCCTTCACCTCGGTGAACGTGACCGAGATCAGGGACAAGGCGGCGGGCGCGAGCAGCGCCGCGAACACACCCTGCAAGGCCCGGGCGCCGAACAGCGTCGCCCCGTTCTGCGCCGCGCCCCCGAGCGCCGACGCCGCCGCGAACCCGATCAGCCCGACCAGGAAGACCCGCTTACGGCCGAGGTAGTCGGCGATCCGTCCGCCGAGCAGCAGCAGGCCGCCGAACGTGAGGGTGTAGGCGGTGATCACCCACTGCCGGTCGGCGTTGGAGATCTGCAGGTCACGTTGGGCCGAGGGCAGCGCGATGGTCACCACGGTGCCGTCGAGCACCACCATCAGCTGCGCGATCGCGATTACTCCCAGCGCCCACCACCGGCGGCCCGGTGGCTCAGCCGTCGTCGCCGCGGAGGACTCGCGGCGGTTCTCGTTGCCCGCGCGTTTGCCGTGGGTGGCCAGCTCAGCGTCGGAGGCCATGATCAGACGTCCGTAGCGGCTCCAGCGCCTGGCTCCAGGCGACGACCTGGCCAAGCAGGGTGTCCAGCGCCTGGCTCTGATGCGGACCGGGCCTGAATTCGGTGAAATTCTCGAAATCGGTGATCAAGGACAGCGCGACATTGGTGCGGACGTCGGCCAGTTGGAGCTCGCCCGCGACTAAGCGCAGGTGTTCGGCCGCTCGAGCACCGCCGACCGCACCGTAGGAGACCACGCCCATGGCCTTGTTGTTCCACTCGGCGTAGAGGTAGTCGAGGGCGTTTTTCAACACGCCCGAGGTCGAGTGGTTGTACTCGGGCGTGATGAACACGTAGCCGTCGAACCGGGCGATGGCCGCGGCCCACTGCTGGGTGTGCGCGTTCTGGTATTGCCCCATGCTGGGTGGCAGCGGCTCATCCAGGTGTGGCAGTGGGTAGTCAGCGAGGTCGACGAGTTCGAATTCGGCGTCGGTGCGTTGACCGGCCTCCTCCATCACCCAGCGGGCGACCGGCTCGCCCCGACGCCCGGGACGGGTGCTGCCGAGGATCACGCCGATGCGCGTCACGGGTGGACCTGCGAACCGGCGCCGAGGTCCAGGCGCATCGACTGCATGATCATGAACGTGGTGCTGTAGGTGAACTCCTCGATGTCCGCGGAGGCCAGCACGCCGGTGTACTTGGCGACGACCGGCTTGGTGGCGAGTTCGGTCACTTCGCTGAGGTATCCCTTCACTGCCGCCCAGGCGTTCGGTCCGTATTTCACGAAGTACGGGGTCGGGTCGACTTGGCCGAGCGCCTGCTCGGAGCTCTCGACGATGTCGGCGATGTACTGCTGGTGCAACTCGATGTCCGCGCGGGTGCCAAGCCGGCCGAGATGCCCGCCGATGTAGTGCCGCCACGGGTAGGCGAGGGCCTGGCCCGGAGCGTCGATGTAACCGGGCACGTCCTCGCTGAGATTCAGGTTGAAGATCGGCACCCAGCCCGAGTTGACGATGTCGACGAGCATGAGGGCGTCGTGGTCGGGGAAGTGGATGAAGATGTTGTCGGGGGAGTGGTTGGGCCCGTGAAAGGCCAACTCGACCCGCTCCCCGCCGATCCGCAGGGTGTAGCTGTCGCCGAAGGTGACCTCCGGGGCGGGCCGAGTCGGGTCGTTGTCGCGCAGCAGCAGTCGCCGGGTCTCCTCGTGACCGATGCGGACCACCTCGTCGCCGAAGAGGTTCGCCGCGCCCGCGTGGTCGGCGTGGTGGTGGGAGTAGACGATATGGGTGACCGTGCTGGGGGTGCCTTCCTCGGCGGTGGCCGCCGCCACGGCGCGACGGAGGTTGTGCCCGATGGTGGGCGGCGCGTCGAAGAGTACGACGCCGTCACCAGTGGTCAGGAAGGCCGATTGGTAGGTGCCGTCGGTGACCCAGAACAGGTTTCGTTCGACCCGGCCGAAGTGGTAGCCGTCCTCGTTGAGTGCGGGCCCGAGCGAGGACTCGGGAACCGGTGCGTAGTCGGGCAGCAAGCTAGTGGCTTGGGTGGTCATTGGTTTCCTTATCGGCCGGCACGGACGGTCGCATCCGTGGGATTGGATCTCGGCGGGTGACGGTGTCGCCGACGATGACGGTCGGGCGTCCGAAACGCTGATCGACGCTGATCGCTCGACCCAGCCTGGCCCGTGCCACCGGCGATAGCGTCTAGGGAATCCATAGTCGTTTGGCGACGACGCACCATCGGCCGGCCGGGGCCGGGCCCGGACCGGACTGGGGTTTTCCTGGACGACGGCGCCGCGGCGGCGGGCAGAGACTGAGGCCTCCGCGAGGGCTCTCGCGATCTCGAGAGGATCCACCATGACTAGCGAACCAATCAGAGATCCAGCCACTGACCGACTGCTCACGGCCCAGAACGCCGCGCTGGTCGTGATCGACTACCAACCGAGTCAGATCCAGACAGTCACCTCGATGGATCGCGACTTGTTGCTGGACAACATCGTCTCCGTCGCCCGGTTGGCGAAAACCTTCGACTTGCCGATCGTGTTGTCGACGGTCAACGTCGCGAACGGCCAGGGCCACACTCTTCCCGAACTTCGGGCCGTGCTGTCAGACGACCCGGAGATCGACCGAACCCAGATCAACTCCTGGGAAGACCTCGAGTTCCGCCGCGCCGTCGAGGCGACCGGCCGCCGGAAATTGATCATGACTGCGCTATGGACGGAGGTCTGCCTCACGTTTCCTGCACTGGACGCGCTAGCCGAAGGTTATGAGATCTACCCCGTGGTCGACGCGGTCGGCGGCACGTCGCCTGAGGCGCATCGCGCCGGTCTGGAACGAATCGTCCAGGCCGGCGCCCAGCCGATCAGCTGGGTGTCGCTGGCCTGCGAGCTTCAGCGTGACTGGGCCCGCGCCGCCACCGTCCCCGACGTTGTCGACATCGTGCTGACCAGCCGCCTGCTCAAGGCCGCCTAACTAGCGTGCAACGCTGCCTTTTCAGCTCGATGGCGAGGCGCCGGCTAAGCCAAGTTGGCGCCGTAGTCGACGCCAATGGACGCGGCGTAGGCGAAGGGGTGCTGGAACGCCTGCAGCGCTCGGTCGTGGGCCACCGGGAGCTCGAGCGAGTGGCATGATCCGCCGTCCCGGATGGTGAGGCTCAAGGCCTCGAGGTCGCGATGCCAGAGCAGGGACACCTCCAAGGCGCCGCTTCTTCGGTAGTCGAGCTCGACGATTGTGGTTTCCATGGTGGAGTCCTCTCGGCTCTCGGTTATCACGCCGCGCCGATCAGGCCGTGCGCGAGCGCGAACAGCACGAGCTCGGCGCGGGTCTCGAGGCCGAGCTTTCGCATGATGTTGGCGCGATGCGAGTCGACTGTTCGTACCGAGACGTAAAGCCTCTTGCCGATTTCCTGATTGGTGTAGCCCAGCGCAAGAAGGTGAAGCACGTCGCGCTCTCGCTCAGAGAGCGCGAGGAGCTCCGGGGATGAGTCATCGACGACGAGTCGCGCGCCGAGGTCAGGCTCAACGTAGTGCTCACCGTCCGCGACGCGTCGGATTGCGTCGATCAGCTCCGTGGCCGAGGACCGCTTCGGCACGTAGCCGCTCGCCCCGGCGCCGATCGCCTGCCGGACGGACGTCGGTTTGGTCTGGGAGGAGACGACGAGAACCTTCATCTCCGGCCTTGCTGTCACGAGCTCGGGGATGGCCGCGTAGCCGCCCTTGCGTGGGAGGACCAGGTCGAGCAGCACCACATCGGGCTGCAATTCACGGGTCTTGGCGATGGCCTGCTCGGCTGTTCCGGCTTCGCCGACCGTCGTGATGCCGTCCTCGCGATCGAGCCGTGCGCGCAGCGATGACCGGAACAGCGCATGGTCGTCGACGAGCAGGACGCTGATCATCGGTCGGCTCCGGAGACCGAGACCACGGCGCGGGTTCCAGCTCCCGGCCGCGGCCTGAGCTCGATCACGCCGGCAAATCGCGCGACGAGGCGACGGCACAAGGCGAGCCCCAGCTGATCGCCAGTCGCGTAACCGTGCTGCGAGTCGAGCCCGACGCCGTCGTCGTCGACAACCAGCTGGCACCGCTCGCCGCAGGACAGGGTCGAGATATAGATGGTGTCCGCGCCCGCGGCGATCGCGTTCGCCAGCAGATTGCGCAGCACGAGGCCTAGCGCGGCTCGGGGCAGCGGAAACGCGCCGGCGGCGCTGGTGATGACGTTGGCCTCGGTCCTTCCGAGATCGGGAAGGATCTCTCGCACGACGTCGGCTACGGCGACCGCTGCGACCTCGCCGTCGGCCTGACTGGCTCGAACCGCTTCAAGGATCGTGTCCACGAGTTCCAGAGCTCGCATCAGCCCGGCCCTGGGCTCGTCATGGAGCAGAGCGTGCAGCAATGCCGATTTCACCTCGTGCGCGATGAGTCCAGTGAGATCCTCAAGTGCCTCGTTCTCGCGAGCTAGCCGGGCCGCGTGCTCCGCGAGCCGTTCTGCGGTCGCATTGGCGCCCCTGACGCTGATCATGTTCATGCCTGCACTCCTTGTGTGCCGATCCCTGCGGATCCCTGCGGATGCCTACAGATCCCTGTAGAGGCCTGCGGAGCCGGCGGCTGACATCGGTCGGGCCGAAGGCGGGATCAACGGT
>JAOPUY010000629.1 GCA_025963265.1 Frankiales bacterium
ACACCCTGCCGCCGGCCGACATCTTGGGCGCCGGCAGCCAGCACTTGGAGCACACCAAGGCCAACGACGAGGTCATCGCCTCGCTGACCCAGGTCTTCGACGAGTTCAACGTCAACTGCGCGGTGACCGGCTTCAGCCGCGGGCCGACGGTCACCCGCTACGAGGTCGAGCTCGGCCCCGGCGTGAAGGTCGAGCGGATCATCCAGCTCGCTCGCAACATCGCCTACGCCGTCAAGAGCCCGGACGTGCGGATCATCAGCCCGATCCCGGGCAAGTCCGCGGTCGGCGTCGAGATCCCGAACACCGACCCCGAGATCGTGATGCTCGGCGACGTGCTGCGCTCCGGCGTCGCGCTGCGCGACCACCACCCGATGCTGGCCGCGCTGGGCAAGGACGTCGAGGGCGGCTTCGTCGTGGCCAACCTGGCCAAGATGCCGCACCTGCTGGTGGCGGGAGCCACCGGCGCCGGCAAGTCGTCCTGCATCAACTCTCTGATCTTGTCGATCCTGACCCGGGCCACCCCCGATCAGGTGCGGATGGTGCTGATCGACCCCAAGCGGGTGGAGTTCGCGGCCTACCAGGGGATCCCGCACCTGGTCACGCCGGTGATCACCAACCCGAAGAAGGCGGCCGACGCGCTGGCCTGGGTCGTGCGCGAGATGGACATGCGCTATGAGGACATGGAAGCCTCGGCGGTGCGGCACATCGACGACTTCAACGCCAAGGTCCGCAACGGCGAGCTCGTTCCGCCGCCGGGCAGCGAGCGGGTCTACCAGCCGTATCCCTACCTGCTGGTGATCGTCGACGAGCTGGCCGACCTGATGATGGTCGCGCCGCGCGACGTCGAGGACGCGATCGTCCGGATCACCCAGTTGGCCCGGGCGGCGGGCATCCATCTCGTGATCGCCACCCAGCGGCCCTCGGTCGACGTGGTGACCGGGCTGATCAAGGCGAACGTGCCGTCCCGGCTGGGCTTCAAGACGTCCTCGGTCACCGACTCGCGGGTCATCCTCGACCAGCCGGGCGCGGAGAAGCTGCTGGGCAAGGGCGACGGGCTGTTCCTGCCGATGGGCGCCTCCAAGCCGGCCCGGATCCAGGGCGCCTACGTCACCGACTCCGAGATCAACGCGATCGTGGCCCACTGCCGGACGCAGCTCGAGCCGACCTATCGCGAGGACGTCACGGCGCCGGTCGCGCCCAAGAAGGAGATGGACGAGGACATCGGCGATGACCTCGACGTGTTCCTGCAGGCGGTCGAGCTGGTGGTCTCGACCCAGTTCGGCTCCACCTCGATGCTGCAGCGCAAGCTCCGGGTCGGCTTCGCCAAGGCCGGCCGGCTGATGGATCTGATGGAGTCCCGCTCGATCGTCGGTCCGTCGGAGGGTTCCAAGGCGCGCGACGTGCTGGTCAAGCCGGACGAGCTGGCCGGCCTGATCTACACGCTGCAGAACGGCGGCACCGCCGAGGACCTGGTCGAAGACGACGACGCAGAGGAGTCACCGGCGCCGTTCTAGCCCGAGAGGGTGCTGGTCGCCCGGACGGCGCCGCCCGCGCGCCTGGCCGGCTACCGCACCGATCCGGTTTAGCGTGCGGTGACGAAAGGTGTTGGCATGACCGGATTTCAGTTGACCCGACCCGCGGCGACCACCTGGGCACGCCCCGGGCGGCGACCGGTCACCGCCGGCCGGCACGCGTCCGCCTCGCGGGCCAGGCTCACGCTGCGCCGGCTGTGCTATTTCGCCCGGCATACCGCCCGGCGTCCTTGAGCCGGGGTAGGCCCGTCCGGCTCAGAGGTTCAGCAGCATCCGGGAATTGCCCAGGGTGTTCGGCTTGACGTACTCCAGATCGAGGAACTCGGCGATGCCGGCGTCGTAGGAGCGGCGTAGTTGGGAGTAGACGTCCGGATCGACCGGGGTGCCCTGGATCTCGACGAAGCCGTGCCGGGCGAAGAACCGGGTCTGAAAGGTCAGCGCGAACAGCCGCTGCAGCCCGAGTTCGCGGGCCGCCCCGATCAGCTCACCGAGCAGCAGGTCACCGATCCGGTGCCCGCGCCGGTCCGGAGCGACCGCCAGGGTGCGAATCTCACCCAGGTCCTCCCACAGCACGTGCAGCGCGCCGCAGCCGGCAACCGCACCATCGAGTTCGGCCACCCGGAACTCCTGCACCGCCTCGTAGAGCGTCACGGTGTCCTTGGCCAGCAGCAGCCGCTGGCCGGTGTAGGTGTCGACCAGTTCCTTGATGGCGGGGATGTCGGCCGTCCTGGCGCGGCGGACCAGCGCGGGCCCGGACTGGCTGACGGCGGCACCGGTGGTCCTGGCGGAAGTGCTGTCGGGCATGACCGGACGATACTCAACGGCGCCGGTGTCACTCACCGTCCGGCGCCGGTGTCGCGCTGGCGTGGCTGCCGGCACCGACCGGGGTGGTGGCACGGGTAACCTCCAGAGTGTGTCAGTACCGCTCACCGGAGTGCAGTCCAGCAACGTCTCGATCGTGACCCTGGGCTGTGCCCGCAACGAGGTGGATTCGGAGGAACTGGCCGGCACGCTGACCGCCGGAGGCTGGCAGCTGACCGAATCCGACGAGGCCGATGTGGTGATCGTCAAC
>JAOPUY010000269.1 GCA_025963265.1 Frankiales bacterium
AGGCCGACGTCCGAGACTTCGCGGCGGTCTCGGCCGCGGTCACCCAGGGCGTCGCTGAGCTCGGCCGACTGGACATCGTCTCGGCCAACGCGGGCATCTCCGGGCCGTTCGCGCCCGCTGAGACCCTCGACCCGCAGGCCTGGCAGAACATGTTGGACGTGAACCTGACCGGTGTGTTCAACACGGCCAAGGCCGCGATACCGCACATCAAGGCGGGCGGCCGGGGCGGGGCTATCGTGCTGACAAGCTCTGAGGCCGGGCTCAAGGCCTACCCCAACGCCGGGCACTACGTCGCGGCCAAGCATGGCGTCCTCGGTCTGATGCGGACGCTGGCCATGGAGCTCGCGCCCGACTTCATCCGGGTCAATAGCCTGCACCCGACCCAGGTCGACACCCCTATGATCATGAACGAGGCCACCTTCGGCCTGTTCGCGCCCGACATCGAGCACCCCACTCGCGAGGACTTCGCCCCGATCTCGCAGGCAATGAACGTGCTGCCGATCCCGTGGGTGGAGGCCGTCGACATCTCGAACGCACTGCTGTTCTTGGTCTCCGATGAGGCCCGTTACATCACCGGCGTGCCATTGCCGGTCGACGCCGGCAGCGCGTTGCTGTGAGGCTGGCCCGGCCCGGACCGCCGTCGTGGATCCGCGTCAACACCATTCACCCGACCGAGCGTGAGAGAGCCTGAATTGACCGCGTCAACTATCGACATCGTCGCCACCCGAGACCGGGTGGCGACGCATCTGGTCGGCCGCGAGCACGAGTTGGAGCTGATCCTGTCGGCAATCGCGGCCGGGCGCGACATCGTGCTGGAAGGACCGCCCGGGACGGGCAAGACCACCCTGCTCAGGTCCATCGCCGAGGAGTGGGGCATCCCGCTGCTCTTTGTCGAGGGCAACGCCGACCTGACGCCGGCCAAGCTCGTCGGGCACCACAACCCGGCGCGCGTGCTGAAGGAGGATTATCGGGCCGACAACTTCGTCGCCGGCCCGTTGTTGGAGGCGATGCAATCCGGCGGCTTCCTCTACCTGGAGGAGTTCAACCGAGCGCCGGACGACACCATCAACACCCTGCTCTCGGCGCTGGCTGAGCGGCAGATCGCCGTGCCCCGCGTCGGCACGATCGTCGCCCAGCCGTCCTTTCGGCTGATCGCCTCGATGAACCCCTACGACAACGTCGGCACCACCCGGCTGTCGACGTCCATCCACGACCGGATGTGCCGGCTCTCGATCGACTATCAAGACGAGTTCGCCGAACTCGGCATCGTCGATCTGCGCGCGCAGGACGGCGGCCGGCTCGGCGAGCGGCTGGTGGCCGACGCGGTCGCGGTCACCCGCGCGACCCGTGAGCATCCCGACCTGCGTCAGGGCAGCAGCGTGCGCGGTGCGATCGACCTGGTGCTGGTGGCCAACGAGCTCAGCCTGCTTCGCGGCGTCAGCACGGCGGGCGACTCGAGCACTCGCCTCGACCCAGACGGTGACTACCCCCGGCTGATGTTCGACGCCATGGTCGTCGCGCTGTCGGGCCGAATTCACCTCGACGAGGCCGTGGAGTCCACCCCGGAGCGGGTGTTGCGAGAGATCTGGGAAGACCGGTTCATCCTCAACCCGGCGGCCGCCGCCCCAGGTTGAAGGTCCGTCGAGGCGGATTCGCCGATCAGTCGGCGGACCGGCTCGCGGCCCTCGCGGGCGGCGAAACCTCTTGCGCGAAAGCCGAAACAGCTTTCCGAAGAGCCGATGGTGTTCAGCTTGTCCAACTCCGGCGGGGGACCGGTTCTGCAGTCCAACGGCCGCGGCGCGCGGGCGGCGGCAGCCCCGAAGCAGGGCGGCAGCGGCGCGCCCGGCGACACCGACGAGAGCGGCGAGCAGGTGCCGCTGACCGATGAGAACCAGCCGATGGACGATCTGGTCCGAGCCCGCGCCCGCCAGATCGCGGCCCGGCTGGCGTTGCGCCGGCCGGTGCGCGGACTGAGTGAGCGGCGCGGCGCCGGGGACTTGATGAGCGTGCGCTACCGCGGCGGCAGCGACGACATCGACCTCGACCGGACCATCGAAGTGCTGGCCGAGACGCCCTTTCCCGAGGATGAGGACATCGTGGTCCGCGAACGCGTGCGGACCCGGCGCTCCATCGTGCTCGCCGTCGACGTCTCCGGCTCCTCTCGCGGCGAGCGCGCGCAAACCGCGGCCGCCACGGTCGGCGCGCTGGCCGGCGAGCTTCGCGAGGACGACCTGTCGGTCATCGCCTTCTGGTCCGACGCGGCCGTCTTGTTGCCGATGGGCGCGAGTTTCCACCCGCAGGGCGTGCTGGACGCGCTCTTGCGGGTCCCGGCCCGCGGCCTGACCAACGTGGGCTTCCCGCTGCAACTAGCCGCGGTCGAGCTGGCTAAGCGGCCGAGCCTGGACGCACGGGTGCTGCTGCTGTCGGACTGCGTGCACAACGCCGGACCGGACCCGCGGGGACCGGCCGCGCGGCTGCCCCGGCTGGACGTGCTGCTCGACAGCAGTGGCGAGAAGGACCTCGACCTGGCGCGCGACCTGGCGCGCGCGGGCCGGGGGAAGTTGCTCGTCGTCAACGGCTATCGAGACGTCGCGCCGGCCCTGAGCCGGATCTTCACTTCCTAGCCGGCCTGCGCGTATATTTGCACGCGGTGACATAAAGCGATTCCTAAGGAGACGGTTCGATGGCTAACGGATGGTTCGAGACGGTCGCCGAGGCTCAGCGCCGAGCCAAGAAAAAGCTGCCCAAGTCGGTGTACATGGCGCTGGTCGCCGGTTCTGAGCGCGGGCTGACGACCGAGGACAACATCGCCGCGTTCAGCGAGTTGGGCTTCGCGCCCCACGTGGCCGGCCTCTCGCAGAACCGCGACCTCAGCGTGACCGTCATGGGCCAGTCCGTCTCGATGCCGGTGCTGATCTCGCCGACTGGCGTCCAGGCCGTCGACCCCGAGGGCGAAGTGGCCGTAGCGCGGGCCGCGGCCGCTCGAGGCGTCGCCATGG
>JAOPUY010000291.1 GCA_025963265.1 Frankiales bacterium
CAGGGCACGGCCATCTCGGGCAGTTCGCGCGCGAACCGGCGGCCCAGCACAACAGTCGGCGGTGACGCGAGGCTCATTACCCGACGATACAAGCGCCGGTCTCCGCCCCGCAGAACGCGCGGGGCACGGGTCAGCCGCCGGCCATGGCGCCGATGATGCGGAACGCTTCGTTGCCTTGGGCCACCGCGGCGGGCAGCGGTCTGTCGGGGGATTCGTGGGAGAGGTCCTGCTCGCAGGCGTAGAACCGGACGAACGCGCGGCGTTGGCCGGTCGCGGGATCGCGGAGCGTGCCGCGCAGCGCGGGGTAGCGCTGCTCGAGCGCGTCGATGACTCCGCGCTGCGTGGGTTCGGCGTCGAGGCTGATCTCCTTCTCGCTGCGGGCCAGTTGGCGCAGATGGGCCGGCAGCACCACTCGGATACTCATAGCGTTTGCACCTCGACCGACAGCACGGCCGGCAGATCGCGCACGATCGGCATCCAGCTGTCTCCGGAGTCGGAGGAGGCGTAGACCTGTCCGCCAGTGGTGCCGAAGTAGACGCCGCACTGGTCTAACGTGTCGACGGCCATCGCGTCGCGGAGCACGTCGACGTAGCAGTTCTGCTGCGGTAGACCGTCGGTGAGCGCGTCCCACTCGTCCCCGCCGGTGCGGCTGCGGTAGACGCGCAGTTTGCCGTCGGGAGGGAAGTGATGGGAGTCGCTGGTGATCGGGACGACGTAGACCGTCTCAGGCTCATGGGCGTGGACGGCGATCGGGAAGCCGAAGTCGCTGGGCAGGTTGCCGCTGATCTCGCGCCAATGTTCGCCGGCGTCGTCGCTGCGCATGACGTCCCAATGCTTTTGCATATACAGGGTGTTCGGACGAGCCGGGTGCATCGTGAGGTTGTGGACGCAATGCCCGACCTCGGCGGCGGGCGACGGTATCCCTTCCGAGAGCAGGCCCTGATTGATCGGCCGCCACGTCGCGCCGCCGTCGTCGGTGCGGAAGACCCCGGCCGCTGAGATGGCCACCACGATGCGATCCGGGTCGGAGGGGTGCAGCACGATCGTGTGCAGGCACAGGCCGCCCGCGCCGGGCTGCCACTCCGGTCCGGAGCCGTGCTCGCGCAGCCCGCGCAGCTCGTGCCAGCTCTCGCCACCGTCGCTGCTGCGGAACAGAGCGGCGTCCTGGATCCCGGCATACACGAGGTCGCGGTCGGTGGCCGACGGCTCAAGGTGCCAGACCCGCGAGAATTCCCACGGGCGCAACGTGCCGTCATACCACTGGTGCTCGCCGGCCGGGCTGGCGTAGCTGAAATCGTTGCCGACCGGATCCCACGTGCGCCCGCCGTCGTCGGAACGTTGAATGACCTGGCCGAACCACCCACCCGAGGGCGCGGCCCAGATGCGGTCCGGATCGGCCGGCGACCCGGCCACGTGGTATACCTCCCAGCCCGCAAAGTGCGGGCCGTTCACCTGCCAATCCCGCCGCCGATCATCGGAGGTCAGCACGAACGCGCCTTTGCGCGTGCCCACGAGAACCCGAACCCCGCTCATTTCGCCTCCTGATAGCTATTGGCCGACCGAGGCCCGCCAGCGTGGGTACTCAGGACTGCTCGACCACCATCAAGGTATGGCCGGTCGGGTCCCGGAACCAGAACATCGGCGGCACCGGGTCGCCCATCCGCGACACCTCGGCGTCGACATCCACCCCGAGCGCCTTGAACTGGGCGTGCGTCGCGTCGATGTCGGCGGTGGTCAGCGTGATGCCGGTCTGCGTCGGCGTGACGTCGCCACCATCGGGCGGTGGGGGAGCGAGCGCGATCCCGGTCGTCCCTTCCGGCGGGTAGACCTCCACCCACCGATACCCGCCGCCAAACGGGGTGTCGGCGCGCTTCTCGAAACCCAGCGCCTCGTAGAACTCGATCGCACGGTCCTGGTCCGGCGTCGGGACGCAGACCAGGCTGATCTGCTGGATCCGGGTTGCTGTGACGGGCATCGGGTGCCTCCTCAGTAGTGGTGATGACACCAGCTATGACGCGCCGCTCCGCGAAAACTCATCGCTCGGCGGAAATCAGTCGCTATCGAGCTTAGGTTTGCGGTGAATGTGCCGATGCGAAGACGAGAGCAGGCCGGCCCATGCGCCGACCACTCCGTAGAGAGGTCGGTGGCGTGTTCGCTCGGCGCAGTTCCTTGTTCGGATGGTGCCTGGTGGCCGCGTTGTCGCTTCCCTCGGCCTTGCTCATCGGTTGGTCCGGGCATCCGGGCGATCTGCCGAGGCCCGGGCACGCACTGGTCGCCATATCGGTGCTATTGCTGTCGCTGCGCCTTGGTGCGTGGTCAGCGTTCCACCGGCGTTGGCGTCGAGCTGAGCGCTTGCGGCAGGCGCACGCGAACCGCCGCCTCACCGCGATCGCCGAGTCCTGCCGGGAGATGCTGTGGGAGACCCGCGCCGATCGGTTCATCTATCTCGCGCCCACGGTGACGACCTACCTGGGCTACCAGCCCGAGGAGCTGATCGGCCAGCCGGCGTCGACGATTCTCGCGGAGTTTGAACTCGAGCGTGCCGCCAAGCTGGCCGGGACTTGCTCGGTGGCGAGCCGGGGTTGGAAGGACGAAGAGTTCACCTTCCGGACCAAGAGCGGCGAGTTCCGTGACTTCCTGTGCAGCGGACTGGTCGAGACCGACCAAGACGGGAATGCGGTCGGCTTTGCTGGCACGCTGCGTGGTTTGGAGGGCCTGCCCGAGAGTCGGCGAACATATCGACTCAAGCAGCAGGTCCAGATCCTGATCGACGACCGGGCCATGACCACCGCGTTCCAGCCCATCATCGACACCACGTCCGGCCGGGCGGTCGGAGCCGAAGCGCTATCCCGGTTCCCTCATGCAAAACCGATGCTTGGCCCCGACAAGTGGTTCGCCGCCGCGGCTCGAGTCGGGCTCGGCGTCGAACTGGAGGTGACCGCGCTGCAGCAGGCGCTCAGCTGGGGCGCGGCGACGCTTCCGCCCGAGCTGTACATGTCGGTGAACGTCTCGCCGGCGACGCTGCTGACCGGCGCGCTCGAC
>JAOPUY010000303.1 GCA_025963265.1 Frankiales bacterium
CCCTTACCGCGGCGATCTCCCCGAACACCGCGACCGGCTCGGTGCAGTTCTTCGACGGCGCCACGCCGATCGGGGCGGCCGTCGCGGTCGCGTCAGGCAGCGCGGGCACCAGCACCTCGACCCTGACCCAGGGCGACCACTCGCTGAAGGCGACGTTCACCCCGACCGACGCCGCGGCGTTCCAAGCCTCGACGGGCCCGTTGACCTACGAGGTCAACCCCGTGCCGGCGACGACCACCACGACGAGCTTCACGGTCTCGCCGAGCTCGCCGGTCGCCCAGGGCACCGAGGTCGACTTCGATGCGACGGTGACCCCGGACGCGCCCGGCTCGGTCGACTTCTACAACGGCAGCACCTTGCTCGGCAGCTCAGCCGTGGTCAGTGGCGCCGCGACCTTCAACACGACGTCGCTGCCCGCTGGCTCGCTGAGCCTCAAGGCGGCCTTCGTGCCGACCGACGCGACCGCTTTCGGCGCCTCGCAATCGGCCGCTCAGTCGTACACGGTCATCGCCGCCCCGGTCAGCCCGACGGTCACCGTCACCTCCACGCCGGCTAGCCCGGTGCTCACCGGAGCCTCGGTTTCGCTGGTGGCGCACCTCGACGCCCCCACCGCGACCGGAACCGTCCAGTTCCTCGACGGCGCCACCGCGATTGGATCACCGGTCACGGTGACTGGTGGCACGGCGACGACTTCCACCTCCTTCACCTCGACGGGCGATCACTCCATCACCGCGTCCTATGTCTCCGATGATCACTCGGTGTTCCTCGACTCGGTCTCGGCGCCCACGGTGATCACCGTGAACCCGCCGGCGCAGGCGACCACGACGACGCTCGCGGTGAACCCGGCCAGCCCGGCTGCGTTCGGCGCCTCGGTCAACTTGCAGGCCACGGTCACCCCGTCCGCAGCAGAGGGCACCGTTCAATTCACCGACGGCGGTAAGGCATTGGGCGCGGCGGTCGCCGTCTCCGGCGGCACAGCCACGCTGGACGCCAACACCTTGGCCGCTGGTAACCACTCATTCGCCGCGCGATTCACCGCAACCAGCGCGGCCGCGTTCGGCGACAGCGTCACCGCCTCGCCGACGCCGTTCACGGTTGCGCCCCAGCCCACCTCGATCGTCCTCACCAGCGATCCGGCCGATCTGGTCTCGGTCGGGACGCCGGTGACGTTCAAGGCCACGTTGACGCCGGCTAACGCTGGGGGATCGGTCGAGTTCTTCGACGGCCAGACCTCGCTGGGTCGGTCCTCGGTCTCAGCCGATCAGGCCAAGATCACGACCACGGCGCTGGCGGAGGGCGACCACAGTGTGACCGCGGTCTTCACGCCGGCCTATCCGCTGGTGTTGACGGCCGCCACGTCCGACGCAGTGACGCTCACCGTGAAGGCGGCGGCCATCATGGCGCCGCCGACCTCGGACGGCCAAACGCTGACCCCCAACCAAACGCTGCACGCCGGGGATCAGCTCACCCTGTCGGCCGCGGGCTTCGTGCCCGGCGAGACGGTGGCGATCGTCCTGCACTCCACGCCGCAGACACTGGGCACGGTTCAGGCTGACTCGAACGGAAACGTCACCGCGAACGTCACGATCCCCAGTGGCTTGCCTGCGGGCAAGCACACGCTGTCCCTGGTCGGGCAGGCGGACACGACGAGCTACACCTTCGTGATCGCGGCGGCGGCCGCCGCAACGTCAACGGCCGCCGGCACCGACCCGACCGCGGCGACCTCGGCCGCGGCAGCCGATCCGACCGCGGCGGCGTCCTCGGGTAGCAGCCTGGCCAGCACCGGCGCCAAGGTGATTCCGGCCGCACTGGCCGCGCTCCTGCTGATCGGTGGCGGCTTCCTGCTGATGGGTGGGGCTCGGCGCCGCCGGTCGCACTAGCCCGACGGCTTCGGCACGTTAGGCACTGACAAGTTAGGCACTGACAAGTTAGGCACTGAGATGACCGAGTCCCCGGAGCGGCAACCGCGCTCTGGGGACTCGGTCTTTGGCGCTGCGGGCAATCGGCAACGAGCTGGCGGCCCCCGGCCCCACATCGTCACGCGGATAGATCTTCAGTCGCCGGCCCTGCGCAAGCGCTGGGCGGTCGAGGCGTCCGAGATGGAAATCGAGTTGCGCGAGCAGCGTTCGATCCGACGACGGCGGGTTCTGTGGAGCCTGTTAGTCGCATTTCTGCTGCTCGACATCGCAGCCGCCTGGTGGTTGGGCACGAGTCGGCTCTGATCACATGACAATCGCCCGAGCATCACAATCGCCCTGCACCAGTAACGGAGACTTCGTAATGCGCAATCTGCGCTGCCTGTGCGCGACCCTGTTCGGATTGATCCTGGTGTTGACCGCGTGCACTGGCCACGCGGGGCAGGCGAGTTCGGCCGCCACGGCGGCCGACCCCAACGGTGTGGCCCAACAAGGGCCATTCCCCACGGTGGCCGGCGTCTTCGGCGACAAGCCGGCCCTGAGTTTCGCGGCCGGATCGACCCCGTCGTCGGCCTTGCAGCGAAAGGTGTTGAAAGTCGGCAGCGGTCCGGTCGTCATGACCGGTGACTTGCTGGCCATCGACTATTTGGGCCAGATCTGGAACGGCAAGGTCTTCGACAACTCCTACGACCGGCACGCGGCCGAGGGCGTCCAAATCGGCATCGGCAGCGTCCTGCCCGGTTGGGACAGCGGCTTGGTCGGCTTACGGGTCGGCAGCCGGGTGCTGCTGTCGGTCCCGCCGGCGGCCGGCTACGGCACCGCCGGCAACACCGCGGCCGGGATCAAGGCAACGGACACCCTGGTGTTCGTCATCGATATCGCCGCCGCGTACAACGCGCATTCCACGGCCGATCCCCAGGCGGTCGTTCAGCCCCTGCCAGCCGGAGCGCCGGTCGTCTCCGGACCGCTCACGGTGGGGCCCACGATCACGATCCCCAAGGGTCTGGCGCCGCCGAAGAAGAAAAGCACGTACCTGATTGCCAAAGGCAGCGGCGCTCTGATCACGCCCGGCACCGCGGTGGTGCAATACCAGGGCGTCGACTGGACCGGCGCGTTGGCCGGGTCGACTTGGCAGAACGGGACGCCGACTGCGGTCCCGGTGGGTAGCGCCGCGTCGTCCACTGGTGGATTGTTCGACTCGTTGCAGGGTGTGCCGATCGGCAGCCGCGTGCTGGTCGTCGCCCCCGCGCCGGCCGGTCAACCCGCCACGACCGCGAGCGCGGCCGTGGTCGTCGATGTCGTAGGCCAGATCACGACGGCGAAAGCGATGTCGGGCTCGTAACCGGCGGCGGTTCAGTCGATAACTGAGCCGTCGGGCTACCCCGGTGCGACTCACATCGAGTCGCCGGTGGTCGATGGGAAAGAGGACACCATCGACCACAGCAAGGGTTTCCGATGTCTCCTGTTCGCCTCCGTCCACTGTGCTCGGCCGCCCTGCTCGTCGGGGCCTTGGGAGTTCTGGCCCTGACCGCGCCGGCCGCGCTGGCCAGCTTGCGTCCCGCGGCGCCAAGCGACACCGCGAGCGCGCCACCCCCGCCCACCGCGCAGCGGTGCGATGGTCATCGGCTCAAGGGCGCTAGCGTGCCGGCGGGCACCTGCGTCATCGTCAGCGCCGAGGGCTTCCGGCCGGGTGAGGCGGTGACGGCCCGGCTGCTTAGCAGCGCCACCCGCACCGTGCAGGTCCGAGCCGACCGCACCGGCACGGTGCGCTACCAATTCCAGGCGTCGAACCCATCGGAGGAATCAAAGCCATCGATGTCCTCGAAGGCATCGAAGGCGCCGAAGTCCGCCCCGGATGTGCTGACCCTGGTCGAATCAGTCGAATCTTCGGCGGCGAGTCCCGGCCCCCGGCTGGCCGCCAGCGGAAATGTCACCGTGACCGTTCCGCGCTTTGCCATCTACCGATTCACGGTGACCGCGGCCTGAGCGACCGCTCACTCGGCCACCTTGACTGCCGGTCAGACCACAGTGAAGGTGATCGTCGCGGTGTAGTCGCCCGGCAGCGTGGAGGTCGGCGCCAACAGCTGCAGCAGCCCCGAGATGTCGACCGTGCCCGGGCCAGCCGTCGTGGTGGCGAAGGTCTTCTTGGCACTGCGAAAATGGTCGATCGAATTGGTGTGGACCGAACCGGCCGCGAGATTGTTGCCAGAAATATAGGACGGTGTGACGTCGGCGAAGCTGAGTCCGTTCCCGTCGATGGTGGTCCGAACGCCGATTGGCCCGATGAAATCGGTGGTTTGCGCCGAGGCCTCCCAGCCCGAGCTGGCCGGGCGCGTGTCGGTGATGGTGATGCCGCCGCCGGCGCCAGTCCCGAACTGGGCTGAGGTCGTCAACATCGCACCTTCGGGGTCGAGCAGGAGAGTGCCGAGTTCAAAAGGGTTTTCTGAGGTGTAGGGGGTGCTGATCGCTAGCGTTCCGGCCGGCACGGTCACGCTCAGCTGCTGCGGGTCGGGACGGTTCTCGGCGGCCGCGGCCGGCGGTGGGCTGGTCGACTCGCTCGTCACGGGGGTTGACGACGCGGTTGAGCTCAGCGACGGGTCGGGGGTCACCGACGGGCCGGAAGTCATTGAGTGGCTGGCGCCACTGGTGGCGCTGTTGGTCGGCGCCGGCCGGTACGGGTCCGACCAGGTGGCCGAGATGCCGGGGACGCGACTGGGTGAACCGAGCGCGGACGGGCTGGTTGTCGCGCTGGCTGCCGACGTCGAGCCGGTGGAGCTCGCCGCGGCGGTGGGATCGGCGCCCTCAGGCGCTGCGTTGGAACTCGCGCTGCTGGTCGCCGTCGGGCCGACGGAATCGGACGCTGAGGTCGCGTGGACTGGAACGGAAGTGCTCGGACCGGTGGCCGGCGCGGCGGTCGCGGGCGCGGGCGTCGTGCTCGGGTTCGGGCGAGCCGACGGACTCCTCGACACGCTCGCCGCGGATTTTGCGCCCGCGCGCGCCGCCGGCGTGGTCGCGCCGG
>JAOPUY010000323.1 GCA_025963265.1 Frankiales bacterium
TGTCGTTCACGGTCAGCGAGGGCGAGACCGTCGCGTTGGTGGGGGAATCGGGCTCAGGCAAGTCCTCCACCGCTCGCGTGGTGGCCGGCTTGCAGCGGCTCACCTCAGGGACGGTCGAGTGGACCGGTCGCCCGGATGGCACGTTTCGCGCGCGCTCGATTCCCGGCGGCGACGCCTACGTCGAGACACCGCGCGTGCAGATGGTGTTTCAGCACCCCGACCAATCGCTGAACCCAGCCTGGACGGTTCGCCGTTCTATCGCCGAGCCGCTGGTGCGCCTCGGGGTCCGCCGCGACTACATCGAGGCCTCGACGGCCGAGCTGTTGGAACGGGTCGGGCTGGACCGCGAGTTCTTAACCCGCCACCCGCGCGATCTGTCCGGCGGGCAGGCGCAGCGCGTCGCGATCGCCCGGGCCCTGATCGCCTCGCCCAATCTCATCGTCCTCGACGAGCCGACCGCCAGTCTGGATCAGACCGTTCGCGCGCGCCTGCTCATGACGCTGGCCGAGCTGCAGGCCGAAATCGGCACGGGCTACCTGATGGTCACCCACGACATGTCGAGCGTGCGCCGACTGGCCGACCGGGTGTTGGTGATGAACTCCGGCCGCATTCTCGAGCAGGGGCCGACCGCGACCATCCTCGGCGCGCCGCTGCACCCCTACACGCGAGCTTTGATCGACGCGGTGCCGCCGGTCGATCCCCGGGTGGCCTGGGATCCGGCGGCGCAGGCGCGGGATTTGGCCGAGCCGGTCTCGGCCTGCCCAGTCGGTGGCGGCTGCAGCGGGCACACCCCGGGACTCAACGAAGTGTCACCTGGGCATTGGGTCGAATGCACCGTTGCGGCGGTAGTCGCATGAAACTCTGCGAATTGAGTACATCAGGACCGTTGGAGCCTGTAGATTGCGGGGCGTGATCGACGGCGGACACCCTCGCAAAGTGTCCCGCTCCCCGCGCTCGCTTGGGTCGGACTCGAAGGCATCGGAGATGCTGCCGGCGATAGTGGAGTTCTTTCGGGCGCGGGGTCCCGAGGGTTTTTCGCTGGCCGCGATCGCCGAGGAGCTCGGCACCTCCAGTCGCATGCTCATCTACCACTTCGGGGGGCGCGACGAGCTCCTGAGCCGGGTGATGAAGCTGGTCCGTCGAGACACGATTCTCTACCTCGAGGATCCGCCTCCGGACGATGTCGATGAAGCGATCCGACGGTTCTGGTCCTACTACATCCACATGGGCCACCTGTCGGACATGCAGCTCTTCTTTCACATCGCCTCCCGGCGGGCCGAGGAGCCTGAGCGTTACGACGACTTCGCCAGCACGGCGGTCGAGGGCTGGACGCAGTACTTCGCCAACGCGATTGAGAAGGACGGCAAGAACTCAGCCGCCGCGACCAAGCTCGGCCGGTTGGTCATCGCCGCCCTGCGCGGCATCGTGGTCGATTATCTCGTCACCCGCGACGTCGCCGACGCGGAACGGTCGCTGTCGCTGTTCTGCGAATCGATCCGCTTGCTCATGGAAAACGACGCGCTGCTCGAGGAGCCAGCTCGCGCCACCGTCCCCCGCAAGCGAGCCGCCGCCGCCAAAGCCGCCGCCGCCAAAGCCACCCCCGCCAAGGCCACCCCCAAACCCAAAGCGTAGCGTTAGCGCGAACGTCATTGCGATGATTCGGAGCCTTTCCTGCGGTGGGCGCAGGGTTCGCCCCGAAACTCCCGGCAAGTGAAAGGTTGTTACAGATCGGAAACGAGAGGTAACGGCAGGGCCATGTAATGCCGTTACATTTGGCTCATGGTGGAAATCACGATCAACGACTCACGCGACGTCGAGGACATACTCGCCGTCCACCGCGCCTGGCTGGACTCGAACAACGGGCTGGTCGTGGAAAAGATGTACGACAACTTCGCCAACCCGGGCTATTACCAGTTCAACCTCAACGGCCACAGCTACGGCAGCGTCGATGAGAAGGTGAAGCTCTGGCAGGGCCTGCACGAGACCGACTTCAACTTAGCCGACATGAAGATCGTCGAGGAGCCGGTCGTCCACTCGGACGGTTATCTGGCCTACCTGATGGCGATCTGGAGTGCCCGCGTGGTCGGAACCGGCAGCACCGGCCTCATGGTGCCCGACGCCGAGCCGGTCGTGTTCCGGGTGACTGAGGTGTACCGAAAAGACGACGGCCAGGGGAATCCGAACTGGAAGATCTGGCATTTCCACGCCTCGCCGATCGCCAGCCCTGACCTACCGCGGTTTCCCCAGGACGCGCCAGCGTCCTGACTGATATCTCGACAATCCACACCAGCCCACGCACCGAGAGAAGGCGCCCCCATGTCCCTTGAGCAAGACCGAGCCGACATCCTGAAGCTGCACCAAGACTGGTGGGAGGCCAACCATCGACTGAAGATCCCGCTGATGCAGACCGTCTTTCCGGCCGGCGAGTCCTACCTGATGTTCAACGCCAACGGGCATCCGTATTTCGGGATCGACGAGAAGTCGACGTTGTGGGCCTGGTATCAGGGTCAGCTGAACGTCGTCGCCTTTCCTGAGGTCGAGATCATGCGGCTGACGATCTCGGGGGACATGGCCTGGGTCGGCGCCGAGGCCATCTTCCCGATGAAGCCGGCCGGCGACGTCGGAACCGGGTCGGTCACGTGGGAGATGCACGAAAATCTCGATGACAACCGCATCCGCGCGACGGAGATCTACCAACGCGACGACGGCGAGGGCAACCCGGTCTGGAAGATGTGGCATTTCCACTGCTCGCCGCTGCCGCCGATCGACGAGCCCCGACCAGCCTTCGGTGACACCGGCCGTGATCGTGGCCTCGGCGGTGGCCCGGGCATCACGCCGCTCCGGGTGACCCGCGAGGGGACCTGGGACGACGTCTGACCGGTTGGTTTCCGGCCGCTTTCGGAGCGTTTTCTGCGCCGCCCGCAGGGGACGCCCCGAATGCATGCCTAACCTCGCCGCCCATTGCGCGGCGGCCGAATGAGGAGGATCTAGTGGTGGAGCGGTGGGTGTGGTCGGACGAGGTGGCCGCGGAGATAACTAAGCGATGGCGGGCTTGGACCGACGCCGTGGTGGCTAAGGACGTCGAGGCGCTGGCCGGCATCCTGCACGAGGACTACCTCTACGTCACGATCAACGGCTGGCGCCTGAACAAGGCCGACTACCTCGACATGGTGCGCAACCTCGCGCCCGGCGGCGGCTTCGAGCTCAAGCGAACGAGCGCGCGGGTGCACCCGTCCGGCGCCATCGCCGAGTTCGACGGGGAGTACTACACCGGCGGCCTCAACTCCTCGGGGCAGGATCTGTCAGCCCACACTCGCTTCACGGCATCCTGGGTCCGAGGTGAAGACGGCCAGTGGCGCGGCCTGACTCACCACGGCACCCGTTACGATCCGGCCGCGCCCGAAAAGGGAGATCATTGAGCTTCGGCCGGCCCGAGCAACTCGGCCGTGCCACCGGCGGGCAGCTCGATCAGGCCCGCTTGGGCCAGCGCGCTGAGAAACTCACGGAAATCGGGCCGGTGCCGGACCGCCTGGCCCAGCAGGGCTCGGGCTTGTCCGGAGCGTCCGGCGCGCCAGGCCACGACGCCCTGCCAGAAGGTCGGTTCATAGTCGCCCACCAGCACCTGCTGAGCTCGGGCCAGCGCGGTCAACACCGCGTCCACGTCAGGGGGTCCGGCGGCGCCCACACCCGCGGCGCCCACGCCGGCGACCAGCCCGGGGGCGAAGACCAGCTGCGACAGCACCCGATGCGCGTTGGCCACCGTCACCAGTCGGCGCAGCTCGGCCAACGGCTCGTCGTGGTGGTCGACTCGGATGTCAACGCGGGTGCCGTCCGGAATCCACTCGGTGCGCTGCGGACCGACCACCTTGCAGGCGGCCGACATCTGGCCGCGGATGTCGCCGCCCGCGGCCTGGGCGGCGTCGAGGGCGGCCAGCAACCGGTGCTCGAGCGGTCCCGGGGTGGACTGGAAAGCCTCGACCATCGGATGCCAGCAGTCGGCGCTGAGCATGTTGCCGGCGGCCACGACGCCATCGGCCGAGGCCGAACCATGCCGCGGCACGCACCCGCTGCCGGTGTAGGCGACGCCTCGTCCCGAGGCGTCCAGCAGGAGGATCTGGCGCAGGCGCCGGTTGGCGTCATCGGCGACGAGCTCGGCCAGCACCGTCGGCAGATCGGCTCGGCGCTCAGCCAGGGCCGCCAGCGCGGTCGGGCCGTGCGCGGCGCTGCCGAACGATTGCGAGGCGACCGCCCCGATGCCCGGGGCCACCGTGAGGCAACGCCGTCCGACGGCGAAATAGTGCGATTGGACCGCGGCGCCGATCTCGCCGGTCGCGCGGTCGACGGCCAAGATCGAGTACGTCACGCGGCTGAATGTAATCGAACTTCATTTCCGGGAAGGAACACGAGAGGTAGCCATGCAGCCCGACATCGAGCAAGATCGGCAGGACGTCCTAGACGCGCACGCGAAGTGGTGGCGGGCCAACGTCGGCCTGGACATCCCAGCGATGCGCGAGTGCTTTCCGAGCGGGATGAACTTTTCCATGTTCAACCGCAACGGCTTCACCTACTTCGGGATCGAGGAGCTGACCTCGCTCTGGCAGCACTTCATCGACGTCGGCATCCCGTCGCGCCTGACTCAGACCGTCAACGTGGTGCGCCTGGACGTGCGTGGCGACACCGCCTGGCTGTGCGCCGAACTGACCTATCGGCGCGGACGCTCTGAGGTCAACCAGGACTGGGAGGAGGGTGCGGAGGATCTGTTCGGCAGCAAGTCGACTGAGATCTACTACCGAGACACCGGTGACGGGACGCCCCAGTGGCGCATGTGGCATTTCCACTCCAGCGCGCTGCAGCCGTGGGATGAGCCCCGTCCGGGCTTCGAGGACACGCTGACCCAGCGCGGTCTCGGGGGCAATCCCTACGGCCTCTCGATCAGTAACACCACCGATCTGAACCCGGCGTAGCGGGCCCAGTAGCGGAGCCCTACTTCGGAAACGAAGCCGCCGCCGCCACTTCTGGCGGTCCGAGACAGACATGAGCGTGGATGGCGTCGGTCAGCTTGGCCATCTGCCGGGTGAGGGCCGTGTTCTGCTCCAGGAGGTCGGTCAGCTTCGCGGTGTTGTCCAACGTGTGCAGCGCGACCTCGCTGGAGACCTGGTCGGCCCGCTTGGCGGCGATCAGCAGGATCGCCCCCTGCAGGCCAGCGACCATCGAGAGCATGAGGTTCAAGAGGATGTAGGGGTAGGGGTCGAATCCGTGGTGGCCGGCCGTCCCGCCGAGGTAGAACACGCTGTTGAGGATCGCCCAGACGCCCATGATCCCCAGGAAGCTGCCGACGAACGGCCAGGAGCCCATGCCGTTGCGCACCTTGTCGGCGGCCCGCTCGCCGAGGGTCAGGCGAGCACCGGTTCGCACAGCGGGGTGGTTCTGCCAGTTGCTCATGTTTCGATGGTTGCACGTTCGGCCATCCGTCCCGCGGCGCCGAGGACTGGGCCGGGCGCCGCGCGGACAGCGGTGGAGGTAAGTTCAAAAGCAATGTGCGCCCCTGTATAAAAACGAAGACCGTCACCAGCGAGGAGCATGGCCTTGACCGGATGGCCCACGCGCACGGCTGAGCGGCCGACATCGCCCGCGGCCAAGCCAGCGGGCCGGTGGATCGCCCTCGCGGTCATGTGCTCGACCATCCTGCTGATCAGCCTGGATCAGACCGTCCTCAACGTCGCCTTGCCGACCCTCGTCGATGATCTTCATCCGAGCTCGGTGGGGCTGCAGTGGATCGTCGACAGCTACACCCTGACCAACGCCGTGCTGCTGCTGTTCGGCGGCGCGTTGGGCGATCGTATCGGCCGGCGTCGGGTGTACCTCATCGGTCTGTTGATCTTCGGATCGGGCTCGCTCGCGTGCGCGTTGATCCACTCCGTGGGCCCGCTGATCGGCTTTCGCGCCTTCATGGGCTTCGGCGCGTCCCTGCTCATGCCGGCGACGCTCGCGATCATCGCGTCGGAGTTCGAGGGCAAGGAGCGGGCCCGGGCGATCGGAATCTGGGCCGGCGTCGGCGGCATCGGCACGGCCGGTGGCCCGTTGATCGGCGGCTGGCTGCTCGAGCACTTCTGGTGGGGCTCGATCTTCCTGATCAACGTGCCGATCGCCGTGGTGGCGCTCATCGGCACCCTGCTCGTCGTCAAGGAGAGCCGAGCCGACGTGCCCCGGCGGCTGGATCCCATCGGTGTGCTGCTCTCGGCCGCCGGGCTGACCGCGATCACCTACGCCGTCATCTCCGCCCCCCGAGATGGTTGGCAATCGGCGACGGTGGTGTGGGTGCTCAGCGCGGGCGTCGCCTTGCTCGCCGTCTTCGGGGTGTGGGATCACCGCCAGCAGGACCCGTTGCTCGATCTGCGCCTGTTCGCCAACCGGACCTTCTCCTCGGCGCTGGGGGCGGTCACCGCGGTGTTCTTCGCGATGTTCGGGGTCAGCTATCTGCTGAGCCAGTACATCCAGTTCGTGCAGGGGATCGGGGTCTTCGGCGTCGGCCTGCGATTCATCCCGTTGGCGGCCGGGACGTTGGTGGCCAGCAATCTCTCCGCGCGGCTGACCGGT
>JAOPUY010000342.1 GCA_025963265.1 Frankiales bacterium
CATCGGCGTGGCCGAACGCGATCGACAGGCACGCCCCGGTGTCGAGGGGCAGCGTGTCCCACCGGGCCTCGAAGTCGATCCGGTAACTGCGCCGGGCGTCCTTGAGCGGGGACAGTTGGCCGAGGGTCAAGAAATGCTGTTCACCCTGTGCCGCTAAGGCCAAAGTGCCATCCGAGCCCCAGCGGGGCGCGTAGGCCGTCGTGGCCGGTTCGCGGGTGATCTCACCAGGGGAGATCGCCCCGGAGGACCATTCCTCAGCCCGCTTGGGGCCGATCACGCTTCGGCTGTAACCGATGCTGGCTGAGATCACGCCGGCGACGCCGAGGTTGAAATAGTGCTCGGCTTCCGAGCGCCGGTGAATCGGGTACACCCAGACCGGCACTCCGGTCGCGACGGCGGCGGCGACGAGGTTGTCGGGCAAGTACTCCTCGGTGTCGTTGGACGCGCTCGGGATCACCAGGTAGTCCCGGTCGGCGTCCAACCGCGCGGCTAGCTGGTCGATGGTGTCCAGGGAGACGTCGGACTGCGCGAGATAGGCGAAGACCGGGTAGCCGGCCGCGCTCGCGACCGCCAGCTTCGAGCTGGTGTGGAACAGCTTGATGACCACCGAGTCGTGCAGCTTGTGCTTGTCGATCATGGCGATGACCGCGTCGTAGTCCTCGTCCCGTTTGGGCTCGAGGCAGAGCACCGCGTGCCCGCCGAGCTCACTCAGGGCCTCATCGAGCAGCGGCACCTGGGGCAGCGGGGCCCGGGTCCAGGCCGGACCGAGCTGCGGTTGCAGCACTCGCACGTGCGATAACACCGACGAGGGCTGGTCGTGGATGACGCCGGTGAAGTTCGTGGTGCGGTCATAGGTCAAGTCGTGCATGCAGATGAGGACGCCATCCGAGGTCGAGCTGGCGCTGATCTCCATCGCCTGGGCGCCCCAGGAGCGCGCCGCCCGGTAGGCCTGCAGGGTGTGCTCGGGCTTGACGTCGCCCGCGCCCCGGTGGGCGACGAGGTAGCGCTCGCCCCGCGAGGCCCGCCAGCTGGCCACCGTGATCGGTCGGTCGTCTTGGGCCAACTCGTACCAGGTCAGCCCCCCGGCGACGGCGGCCGCGCCCACGCCGAGGGCGGCTAGCATCGTCCGCCGGCTGGGATGGCGGCGGTCACCGTGCTCGCCTGGGTCGGTCACATCCTCATTCTGCACAGCTCGGCTCGTGGACGCTGACCGAAAGGGGGTTGACCGCCGGTTGCCTCAGGATCTGCACAGGCCCGGCGCGCGGCGGCTCATGCAGGGTGACCGCGAGGACGGCCGTGGCCCCGCGGGCGATCTCGACCGGAACGGTGAACACGCTCAGCCCCTTCTCCGTCCCGGGGACGACGATGACCGCCTTGCCGTCGAGGGTCACCGACTGGATCTGCGAGCCGGGCGTCGCGTAGTAGGAGACCAGCACCTTGTCATCCCCGGGCCGCGTCGGATAGGGCGGCTTGTCCTCGCGCACGGTGACGTAGCTCGGCAGCGGCCCGGGCGGGACCTCGCTGCGCAGGGTGAAGGTGGCCACCGTCGTGCTCGGGGTGCTCAGACCGCACCCGGAGCGGTCATAGGTCATCGACCGGTGCAGGTAGTAATCGAGCTTTCCGCCGGTCGCGTTCACCGTGCTGAAACCGGCGAACGGGCTGGCGCCGGCTTGCAGCGTTCCCGAGACGCCAGTAGTCATCAGGGTTTTCTCGAGTGACGGATCGGCGCTCCACACCACGATGCGACGCTCGGCGGCCCCGTGGGCGGCCGCGCTGACCAGCTGAGCCGAACCGGGCGCGGTGACCAGTCGCTCAGCGATGGCCGACGCGATCTGCAGCAGGTAGGCCTTGCGGCCGACGGTGTCCGGATGAGTCTGATAGAGCCGCTGCTGGGTGAGCGCGACGACATTGGCCGCGGTGACCGCGGCGCCGTCGCCGAGCGGGGCCGGACCGGTGACCGCCAGCAGATAGGAGATCGCGGTCGGGTCGATGGCGATCGCGCCGTCCACCCGTTGTCCGGACTGCTTGCTCCACATCGCCGCCCAGATCTGCGCGGCGTCGGAGAAGTCCGGGCTGATCGTCGAGTTCGCGTAGGTGTTCGTCGGATCGGAGGGGGCGTAGCGCTGGTCGTATTCCGGGCCGAGGTCCAGGGCGGTCCGGGTCCGGTAGAGCGCGTCGTCGTTGCCGAACTGGCTGAAACTCAACTGGCCCTGGTTGACGGTCACAATCGCGAAGGCGCCGGGAATCCCGCCCACACCGCGTGATTCCGCCTCGTTCTCCAGCCCGAGGAAGTACCGGCGGGGGCCGTCGTCGCCGAGCATCGGCGGCAGCAAGGAGGTGACGGTGTCGATGCGGTGGATCTGGTCCTGCAGCTGTCCCAGGGCGGCGCTGAAGTCAGCGCGCCGCCGGTCGACTGAGCCCAGCCAGGTGTTGTGCGGCAGCTCGTCGACGATCACCGCCGCCGCCTGCAGCTGCCGGTCGGCCTCGGCGATGGCGGGCGCGGCGGCGCTGATCGGGGCCAGCTGCACCTGACCGTGGCTGACCAGTGTGCTGAGGGTCAGATTGCCGGCGCGCTCGGCTAACGGCGTCAGGACTGAGCGGCTGAGCTCGTCGGCCTGGGCGGCGCAACCGCGCACCGAGCGGACGGGTTCGCCCAGCCCGGGCAGCCGTTGCGCCAACCACCACACCGGGCCGGTCGTCAGCTGATGGGCCCGATGGGCGTGCCTGCGCAATTGGGCGGCCTGGCCCGGCGTCGCGGCCAGGTCCCCCGAGCTGATCGTGGTCCGAATCGAGCCCAGCTCGGCCTGGGCGGCCGAGAGCTCCGAGCGGGCCAACAGCGCCGTGGCGATGAGCCAGATCGCGGCCACGCCGAGGGTCAGCGCGCCGGCCAGGCCGAGGATGCGCCCGGCGTGGAAGCGGGAGGCGGTGTCCCCGGCGGCCGGCATCAGGGAGTGCGTCGGCCCGCTCGGCCGGCGATGAGCAGGAAGGACACCGCGAGCAGGGCGACTAAGGCGAGGATGCCCAGGAACAGCTGGGCGCCGAGACCGCCGGTCGGCAACGTCGCGGCTAGCTGCAGATGTTCGGGGGCCGGTTGCCCGGGCAGGGCTGGTCCGATCTGGTCGGGAAACGGCTCGGAGTTGGACGGGGGTGGCGCGTCGGTGACGTTCCAGACGGCCTCGGTGGCGCAGCCGGCGCTCTGGGCGCGCACCATCGCCGCGTGACGCAACCCGCTGGTCAAGGTCCGGGTGACGGCGAAACTACCGTCGGCATCGCTCATCGGCGACGTCAGATGCGTGCTGCTGACCGACAGGCTGACGAGCTGGCGTGGTGCGAATCCTGACCCGGAGATCAGCACCGACCCGGTGGCTGCGTTTGCGATCGCCGACAGCGCGCAGTTCGCGCGCGGCGGATACGCCGGCGAAGCGGTTGACGGAGACGCGATTGACGGTGACGCGGCCACGAGGGCGGTGAGCCAGATCGTGGCGAGCGCGACTGAGAGCCGTCGTCCGGGCGTTCTTGTGCGTTCGCAAACCATGACAAACCAGCGCCATTGCGCGCGCTGGGATAGACAATTAGAGCTGAGCATTGCTTCCCCCGATTTCAGCGCGCTCAGCTTAGCGTCAAATCCCAAAACTTGACAATCACTTGACAAGCCTCTGGTCTGCGTTAGGTGGCGCGCGAAGCGGCGGCGCGCCCGTAGGCTCAAAGCATGAGCTTGGCAGGACTTCTCGACGCGGCTCTGGCGGACCCAGCGCTGCGCGCGGCAGTGGCGGCGGCCGGAACCGAAACCTTCGCTATCTCCGGGCCTACGGGCCTACAGCCGCTGGCCATCGCCGCGCTGGCCGAGCGAGCCGGCCGCACCGTGTTGGCCGTGACGTCCAGCGGTCGCGAGGCCGAGGACCTGCTGGAGTCGCTGCGCAGTCTGATGCCGGCCGACAGCCTCGCCCTCTATCCGGGCTGGGAGACCCTGCCCCACGAGCGGCTCTCGCCTCGCCCGGACACGGTCGGGCGGCGGATCGCGGTGCTGCGGCGGCTGCGCCACCCCTCGGCCGAGGATGCCAGCGTCGGTCCGCTCAAGGTGGTCATCGCGCCGGTGCGCGCCATCCTGCAGCCGCAGGCGCCCGGCCTCGGCGATCTCGAGCCGGTCCGGCTCGCCGCCGGTGACACCGGACGCGAGCTCTCAGACGTCGTGACCGCGTTGGCCAACGCCGGTTACGCCCGCACCGAGTTGGTGGCCAACCGCGGCGACTTCGCGGTCCGGGGCGGGATCCTCGACATCTTCCCGCCGACGGAGGAGCACCCGTTGCGGGTCGAGTTCTGGGGCGATGAGGTCGAGGAGATCCGGTACTTCGCCGTCGCCGATCAGCGTTCGCTGGCCATCGCCGAACATGGGTTGTGGGCCGCGCCCTGCCGCGAGATGCTGCT
>JAOPUY010000350.1 GCA_025963265.1 Frankiales bacterium
GGATGACCTGGCACGGCGACACGATCGTCGACCTCCCGCCGAAGACCGCCGCCCACGAGGGGCCGGTGTACGAGCGCCCCATCGAGCGTCCCCTCGACCAGGACGCCGTCGTGCAGGTCGACGGCCGCGGGCTGCCGCGTCCGCAGAAGCCGGACGAGTTCCGGCACACGCTGCTGCGGCTGCTGGCCAGCCCCAACCCGGCCGACAAGTCGTGGATCACCGACCAGTACGACCGCTATGTGCTGGGCAACACCGTGCTTTCTCAGCCCGAGGACGCGGGCATGGTGCGGATCACCGACGAGCGGTGGCGGGCCGAGCACGACGGCGAGGACTCGCTGCTCGGCATCGCGATCGCCACCGACGGCAATGGCCGCTACACCCGGCTCGACCCCTACGCCGGCGCGCAACTGGCGTTGTCGGAGGCCTACCGGAACGTGGCCACCACCGGCGCCCGGCCGCTCGCGGTGACCAACTGCCTGAACTTCGGCTCACCCGAGGACCCAGCCGTCATGTGGCAGTTCGCCGAGGCCGTCCGCGGCCTGGCCGACGGCTGCCAGACGCTCGGGATTCCGGTGACCGGCGGCAATGTCAGCTTCTACAACCAGACCGGGACCTCGCCGATTCTGCCGACGCCGGTGATCGGCGTGCTCGGGGTGATTGACGACGTCACCCGGCGGACTCCGATGGCCTTCACCAATGACGGCCATCAGCTGTACCTGCTGGGCGACACGAAGGACGAGTTCGGCGGTTCGGAATGGGCCCACGTCATCCACGGATTCCTGGGCGGCAAGCCGCCGGCCGTCGACCTTGAGCGCGAGAAGCTGCTGGCCGATGTGCTGATCAACGCCTCGCGGGACGGTCTGATCGACTCTGCGCACGATCTTTCCGACGGCGGGTTGTTCGTGGCGCTGGCCGAGTCGTGCCTGCGCGGCACGACCGGGGTGCGGGTCATCGTGCCCGAGGACATCGATCCGTTCGTGTTCCTGTTCTCCGAGTCGGCCGGGCGGGCGATCGTGGCTGTGCCCCGGACGGAGGAGGTCCGGTTCACCGACATGTGCACCGCCCGCGGTCTGCCGGCCGCCCGAATCGGCGTGCTCGACATTCTGGAGTCGACCATCGACGTGCAGGGCCAGTTTCGGGTCGGCCTGGGCGAACTGCGGCGGGCCTGGACCCAGACATTGCCTGCGCTTTTCGGATGACCGCGCCCGCCCTGGTCGCCCAGGCGGAGAACGTCCAGGGCTGGCTGGCCGCGTTGCCGGACGAGGAGTTCGACGCGCCGTCTGTGCTGGAGGGGTGGAACGTCCGCGATCTCGTCGGACATCTGGTGTTGTCGTTGCGGGGTTACGCGGCCGTTGCCGTGACCGCCTCGCCCGAGCGCCCGGTCAGCCTGGCCCAGTACACGGCGCAGTACCGCGCGGCGGCGGCAGAGATCAGCGGGCTGGCTCAGGATGCCGCTGGCCGCTCGAGCCCGGACGCGCTCCGGTCGGCTTTCGCCGAGGCGCTGGCCGGCGCCCGGGCCGCGGCCGGCGCTGAACCGCTGGCCGCCGTCGCCGGACCCCGCGGACCGATCAGCGGTCTGAACTGGTCGCGGACCCGAATCATCGAACTCGTCGTCCACTCCGATGACCTGTCACGCTCAGTGCCGGCGGTCGCGGCCGTCGAGCTGGTCCGGCCGGCGTTAGCCGACGCCGTGCGCGGGTTGGCTGGCGTGCTGGCCGAGCGCTACCCCGGCCGTTCGGTCGAGGTCCGCGTGCCGCCGTTCGTCGCCGTGCAATGCGGGGGCATCGACGGTGACGGACCCCGGCACACCCGGGGCACCCCGCCGAACGTGATCGAGACCGACCCCGTCACCTTCCTGCGGCTGAGCGCCGGGCGGGTGCGATGGGCTGACGCCATCGCCGCGGCCACGGTGCGGGCCAGCGGCAACCGCGCCGACCTGAGCCGCCAGTTGCCGCTGCTCTAAAGCCCATCCGGTCCAGGCCTAGGGCCGACCCAGGCCTAGGGCCGTGGCAGGCTGGACCGATGCTGACCATCGGCGTCGATCTGTCGGCCGAGGAGACCAACACCTGTCTCGCGGCGATCGACTGGTCGACCGGCGGCGCCGCGACCGTGGTCGACCTGCAGAGCCGGGTCGGCAACCACACCATCGTCGAGGCGGCCGTGCCGGCGGCGAAAGTCGGCATTGACTGCCCTTTCGGCTGGCCGATCGGCTTCACCGAGTTCGTCCTCGAGCACCAGAACGGCGATGTCGGCCCACGGGCGGGACGGCCGCTGGATTGGCGTCGCTCGCTGGCCAACCGAGAGACCGACCTGCACGTCCGGCGGATGACCAGCCTGACCCCGCTCAGCGTGAGTGCCGACCGGATCGGCCACGCCGCGATGCGGTGCGCCGCCCTGCTGGCCCAGTTGAAGAGAGCTGGCTTGCCCGTCGACCGCTCGGGCCAGACCGGGTTGGTGGCCGAGGTCTACCCGTCGGCCTGCCTGCTTCGGTGGGGTCTGCTGCACCGGCGGTACAAGCACCGGGCTAACCGAGCCGCGCTATCGGGGCTGGTCGATGACCTGCAGCAGGCCGCGCCCTGGCTGGAGCTCGGGGAATTCGAGCCGCTCCTGCGAGCCAGCGACGACGCCTTCGACGCGGTGGTGGCCGGCCTCGGCGCCCGTGCCGTCGTGCGTGGCCTCACCGAGCCGCCGCCGGCCGAGCTCGCCGCGCTGGCCCAAGTCGAGGGCTGGATCACCGTTCCAGACGCGGGTTCGCTCAGCCGGCTGATCGATCAGTCAGCGCTCGGATAAGCAGCAGTTCGGACGGCTTGAGTGTCGCCCGCGCGCACCTCGTGGCCCTGCTCGTCGATGTAGCCGACGTGCACAGCGGCACCGTCGGTGCAACGGCGGCGCAGCATCGTCGGACCGTCGGGCCAGGGCAGGTGTTTGTCGCCCCACTGCTGCAATGACCACAACGCGAGCTGCAGTTCTCGGCCAGCCTCGGTTAGCCGGTACGCCTCGCGGACCCGCGCCCCCGGCTCCTGGTAGGGCTCGCGGGTCATCACCCCGTACTCGACCAGGGTGGACAGCCGGTCGGCGAGGACATCGGGGGCGATCCCCAGCGCGGCCCGAAACTCGGCGAAGCGGGTGGCGCCGGTGAGGGCCTCCCGAAGGATGAGCAATGTCCAGCGCTCGCCGAGCACCCCGAGGCTGCGGGCGATCGAGCAACTGGAGTCGATGAGCTTTGAACTTGCCATGAACAACATTCTACTCTGAGTTGCCGTTTCCTAACCAGATGAGCTAAGTTGGCAAAACCAACTCAGAACTGAGGAGACATCATGGACATCAGCGCAAGCACCGCCTTCGTGACTGGAGCCAATCGCGGACTCGGCCGGCACTTCGCCGAGCAGTTACTGGCGCGGGGAGCGACCGTCTACGCCGGCGCCCGCAATCCGGACTCGATCGACCTGGCGGGGGCCATCCCGATCGCCATCGACGTGACCGATCCCGCCTCCGTCGAAGCGGCCGCCCGGGCGAGCTCCGGCGTGAACCTGGTGATCAACAACGCCGGCTCGGCCACCGGCGCCTCGCTGCTGACCGGCGACCTCGCCGACCTGCGGCTGGAGATGGACACGCATTACTTCGGCAGCCTGGCCGTGACCCGGGCCTTCGCGCCGCAGCTGGCGGCCAACGGCGGCGGGTCGATCCTCAACGTGCTGTCGGTGTTGTCGTGGATCACCTTTCCGAACGTCGGCGGCTACTCCGCGGCCAAGGCCGCCGCGTGGTCGATGACCAATGAGCTGCGGATCGAACTAGCCGGGCAGGGCACCACCGTCAGCGCGCTGCACGTGGGCTACATGGACACCGACATGGCCCGGCACGTCGAGGCCGAGAAGAACGACCCGGCGGTGGTGGCCAAACTGGCGCTGGACGCCGTCGCCGCCGGCGAGTTGGAGATCCTCGCCGACGACCTCAGCCGCCAGGTCCAGGCCGGTTTGGCCGGTGGCGTCGCCGCGCTCTACCCGCAGGCCGCCTGAGATCGGCCAACCTGAGCTCGGCCAGCCTGAGACCGAGCCCGGCCGGTCGACCCGCTCGCGCTCGATCCGTCGCCGGGCGGGTCGAGGCGCGGTCGCCCAAGCCGTAGACTCAGCAGCGTGGCTCGCGGAGATGGCAACCTCACCCATGACCTAGACCCGCAGGACCAGGGCCCCCAGGACGCTTGCGGCGTTTTCGGAGTCTGGGCCCCGGGCGAAGAAGTCGCGAAGTTGGCGTACTTCGGGATGTACGCGCTGCAGCACCGAGGTCAGGAAGCGGCTGGCATCGCGGTCAGCGACGGCTCCTCGATCCTGGTCTACAAGGACCTCGGCCTGGTGAGCCAGGTCTTCGACGAGTCCACTTTGGCCACGCTCAAAGGGCACATCGCCCTGGGCCACACCCGCTACTCGACCACCGGCTCAACGACCTGGGAGAACGCCCAGCCCGTCTTCCGCACGACTCGCACCGGAACCGGAATCGCGCTCGGGCACAACGGCAACCTGGTCAACACGGCCGAGCTGGCCCGCTCGGCCCCCAGTGGCGCCGGTCGCCGGGATGACGCCCAGATGGACTCGACCTCCGACTCCGACCTGATGACCGCGCTGCTGGCCGACCGACCGGACGTGAGCGTCGAGCAGGCGGCGATGGAGGTTCTCCCGACGTTGCGAGGCGCTTTCTCGATCGTCTTCATGGACGAGCACACCCTTTACGCGGCGCGCGACCCCCAGGGTGTGCGGCCGCTGAGCCTGGGCCGCCTCGAACGGGGCTGGGTGATCGCCTCCGAGTCGGCCGCGTTAGACATCGTCGGAGCGTCGTTCGTCCGCGAGATCGAGCCGGGTGAGCTGGTCGCCATCGACGAGGACGGCCTGCGCTCGCAGCGGTTCGCCAACCCCGACCCCAAAGGCTGCCTGTTCGAGTACATCTACCTGGCTCGCCCGGACACCACCATCGTCGGCCGCTCCGTGCACTCCACACGCGTCGAGATCGGGCGTCGGCTGGCCCGCGAGCATCCGGTCGAGGCCGATCTGGTGATGCCCACGCCCGAGTCGGGCACGCCGGCGGCCATCGGCTACGCCGAGGAGTCCGGGATCCCGTACGGCATGGGCCTGGTCAAGAACGCCTACGTCGGACGGACGTTCATCCAGCCCTCCCAGACCATCCGACAGCTCGGCATCCGGCTCAAGTTGAATCCGCTCAAGGACGTGATCCGGGGCAAGCGGCTGATCGTCGTCGATGACTCGATCGTGCGGGGCAACACCCAGCGCGCGGTCATCCGGATGCTGCGGGAGGCCGGTGCGCTCGAGGTGCACGTCCGCATCGCGTCGCCCCCGGTCAAGTGGCCCTGTTTTTACGGCATCGACTTCGCCTCCAAGGCCGAGCTGCTCGCCGCCGGTCTGGACAACGACGGCATCCGCGCGTCGATCGGAGCCGACTCGCTGGGCTACGTCTCTCT